>NZ_JANRHM010000014.1:0-90816 GCF_024733785.1 Barnesiella sp. ET7 | reverse complement strand
CGGCCGAATTGACTTCGTTCTCTCTTTTCTCTTGTACTACACTTGCTTCTTTTCAGTCTTGTCAATGAACTTTATTTCGTCTTTCCGAGTCAGCTCTTTTCGGCCCTTTCTCGCGGCGAAAGTGATGCAAAGATACACCCTTTTTCTTTTCCCTTCCAAATTTTTCAGCAACTTTTTTTCAAAAAATTTTCGGCATTTTCGAGTGATTTCGTTCAACCTTTTTATTTACTGATTGTTATAAAAGGTTATCGGGTTTGACTTTTTTATACTCAAAAACCTTCCTGTTCGAGCTCGAGAAGTTTTTTGAGCCCAATTCCACCCAATCGGGCCAAGAGATTATAGCAATTTGAATCGCAGCCGAAGGATACCGTCGTTGTAGTCGTGGCTGATGATTTTAAAGGTCCCTATCTCGGAGGTGTTCTCTACATGCTTCCCGATACAGAGACATTGGTCATAATCGCCGACCTTGACAACCCGCACCGTTTCGGAGGCATTTTGCGGGAGCCGTGCCAAATCGAAACGATGGCGGGCTTCGTCTTGAGTAATGTATTGTGTGGTTACGGGCAGATGTTCCTGAATCACGCGGTTGACACAATCTTCGATTTGCTGAATCTCGGCCTCGGTGGGAGGTTGCGGTAACTTGAAATCGAGTTTGCTTTTCTTTCTTTCGATATGCGCCGAGACTGCACGACCGCACCCGAAGAGGCGTATCATCGTCTGGTTAACGATGTGCTCGGTGGTGTGCATGGGCGGATATTCTTCCTTGTTGTGCTCGTTGAGCTGAGGTTGCAAATTTTGCTCCATATCAATTTCTTTGATTGATTAGATTGACTATTACTTTTTTAATAATATCCTTTTCTTCGGTTCGACTTTCTGCTATCATCAACGTAAGTGCCACTAATGTATTATCGGCAATACGTTTCTCACCATTGGCCCTGTACAAAATACCGTTATTTTCCATAAACCAAAGAAAAAGCATGGCTGCAATACGCTTATTTCCATCATTAAAAGAATGATTCTTAGTCACTAAGTACAACAACATAGCGGCTTTTTCCTCGATACTGGGATAGAGTTCTTTCCCATCGAAGGTCTGATATATCGTAGCAATAGAGCTTCGGAACGATTGGTCTTTTTCATGAGCAAACAAATCGCTATCGCCAAATTTGGTTTTCAACGACTGAATTGCCTGCATGGCATTTTCGTATGTAGCATGAAACCTCTCTCCTTGAGTTGTTGCTTCGATAGAGAGTTGCTGATAATCATATTTATCCAATATGTCAAGCGCATACACATAATCAGTTACTACAGCCAATAACCCTTTAGTCTGATCCGAGGTCAACATGTCTTGTCGCTTTATCGTATTGCCCAAGATATGGACCATACTCTTCAACTCCTGATAGCGATCCAGTTTAAGTTTTTCATTGACAACAAACCCCTTGACAAGGTATTCCCTTAATATTCTATTCGCCCACTGTCTGAACTGAGTACCGCGCAAACTTTTTACTCGATAACCGACCGAAATAATCACATCGAGGTTGTAGTAAACGATTGTACGAGTTTGAGATTTCCCCTTTAACGAACCATGTCGAGTGGTATGTGCAAAATTTGCACACACCTCTTCGGGCTTCAACTCACCCTCTTGGAATATACTTTTTATATGCCTGCCTATCACCGTTCTATCACGGCCAAACAATTCGGCCATCTGCCCTTGTGTAAGCCACACTGTATCGCCATTCATCTTTACCTCTAACGAAATTTGATTATCGGCAGTCGTATATATCACAATCGAAGAGGCTTCCAACTCGGTGGTGTGCATGGGCGGATATTCTTCCTTGTTGTGCTCGTTGAGCTGAAGAGTATCGGTCATAGGTCATTCAATTGATTATATTATTTCAATAAGAAGTCGTATCGGAACGAGAGCAGTACCCGGGTAAACTGAATATTGTCGTTGAGCGGGATGGAGAGCTCGGGGCGTACCCAAAGTTTACGCGCCCGGAACAACAACCCGGGTACGATGCGATGCTCGGGCATACGGTATTCTGGAATGTTGGTTATATCTACGACCAGCGAGGCTTCCTGAATGATGCGACAAGCGGCATGTACCGTATAACAGGTGTTGTAACCCAGGTCGGAATCGTAAAGCGCCATGACTCCGGCCCCAAAGCTGAACCGGTCCAAGGTCTTGTCCAAGCCGACTTTCACACTCCCGTCGTAGTACCGGCCGGCATAGTTGGCACCGGCAAATGCATCGGCCAAAAAGAGCATACCCCACAGGCCCGTATCGAGCCGATAGCCCCCGACAGCCCGGATATACTGTTCTTTGGGGTTGCGTATCCACAATGTATTCTCAAGGCCTACCGACCATTTGCCCGATTGATAGCCGGCAAATACGTATTTGTTGTTTCGCAATCCTACGAAAACGGATTTTGCAGAGAGCGTATCGACCTGCGCCCACCCGCTGCAAGCGAGCGAAGCGACAATTCCTAAAAGCAGATATTTCAGTTTCATAACTCTTTTGACAATCTTACATTCAATATATTATAACCCAAATCGTTCAGGTGGAGTCCGTCGAGCGAATAGTTCATATTCATACCCCCTTTGTACAGAAAATAGTCATACACATCGACGAAGGTTCCATAACCCAATGTGGCTACCATTTGCTCAAGGGCCGCATTCAGTTCACGGATATATAGCGAAATATTCTTGTCGTCGTTCTCGGCACTCCGTGGCAGGATTGAGATGACAAAGACACGACGAGGAGCCAATGTCTCGATCGTATGTCGATATGCCTCGACAAAATCGGCAATGAACTGCGGGCGCGTCTGCTCGTCGATAAATTCATAGCCCAAGTTGTTCGTACCGATGAGCATCACCACATCTTTACCCCGGTAATCGAGATTCCAGGTGAGAATATCTTCCAAATGGGCCCCGCTCACGCCATCGTTTCGCACCACACGGGTAGGGAACGACGACTTCACATCCCAACCGGCTACCAGCGAATCGCCTACGAAGCACAGTTCGGATACACCATCGTCGGAACACGAAGAGGCTAAACCCATCAACATCGTCATCACAATCAAAAATTTAGTTCTTATTCGATTCATCGCTCTTATTTTTTACACGTTGGTAAAACTCACTTTTCAAAATCTGGCCGATAAACATCTGTGTAAAGACGTTGGCCCCCTCGCCATTCAAGTGCGAGTTGTCGTAAAACAATTCAGGTCGCTGCCAAAAATAGTCCATCTCGCTGTAATCCATCACCTGAACACCATGCTCTTGACACACCTGTTTCAGCAGTTGTTTCGAATATGGATTACCCCCGGCCATCAACCGCTTGTAACAGGGAGGTATAACGACCAACAACTCTACATCGTCGGCCTGCACCTGTCCGATAATAGCTTGCAGGCTTTGCAACTTATCCGGTGCAACAAAGCGGTCGTCGGGTCTACTGCCCAGGTCATTAAACTCAGGTAAAAGCAGGGGCTTATGCTTGGCCACAAAACCATAGTTGGCCATCTCTTCCTTGGGAAGGAAACTCTGCAACAATATGCGAAACCAAACCGTATTGTATCTATACAGATTGGAATGCAGGAAAAAGGCGGCTTTGCCATTGTTCTGCAACGCCAATGTCGAATCTATCAGGGAACTCTGTCCGTAATACGGATTCAACAACGAGATTCTGCCCATATCGTCAAAAGCCAACTCATCGGGCTGCAACACCAAAATAATGCCTCGAGGCTGATGATGTTTCAGTGCACCGTCGACCATACACCTGAAAAAGACAAGGTTCTGGGCGTTACATCCACCATTGAATATCGACACGCCCAGACTATCCATCATCGGAGCAGGCATAAAGCTATTGATGGCTACCGACGAGCCCAAAATCAAGACATCGTCTTGCGACTGCCTGAACAGATACTCAATCTTGGCATAGTCGCCCGGCAAACCATACCGCTTTGAATAGAACGACATGATCTGCCCGAACAATACATCGAGCAGTATCACAATCACCACCAGAGCGACACAGGTTTTGATACACTTTATCACATCTCTGTTCATAACCGACCGTTTCTAAAATTGAAAATAAATAAAAGCGCCTCCATCGAACGAAGCCGACAAGATGATAAACGCAAGGAAGAGCGACATCGAAGCGATGCGCACACCATAATGAGGAGAATCCAGAGCGTAAATTTTCAGCGACAACTCATCTTTCAACTCCTTCAACATGAGGATACCGATACACATAAATCCCAGCAGTAACGAGGGGATACCCTCGCCAGTAAACAAGGCGCCCTGATGGGTAAAGATGCGACCGATAATTTCGAAGGCCGAATGTAAATCGTTGGTCCGGAAGAATATCCAGGCAAACATCACCAGCACAAAAGTCACTAAACAATTCAATACGGCATGCAGCTTCCGGGGCGCTTTCACCTGAGGCAGCAACCGGTTTTTCTCAATCCCTACCACCTGATACAGTCCGTGCAGAGTACCCCACAGCACAAAAGTAAGGTTGGCACCGTGCCAAATACCGCTCACCAGAAAGGTGACAAACAGATTCCACAGATGCCGCCAATGGCTCACCCGATTCCCCCCCAACGGAATATACAGATAGTCCTTAAACCAGGTCGACAACGAGATATGCCATCGCCGCCAAAACTCCTTGATGCTCCTCGAGAAATAGGGACGATGAAAGTTTTCCATCAAGTGGAATCCCATAATCCGCGACGAGCCTATGGCTATGAGCGAATACCCGGCAAAGTCGCAATAAATCTGGAAGGTAAAGAAAAAGGTTGCCAGCAGCAGACTCGTACCCGAGTGCTCCATATAATTGTTGTACACGGCATCGACATAGGTCGAAATGCGGTCGGCCACACAGAGTTTCATAAAAAAGCCCCACAACATCCAGCGCAATCCCCTATCGAAATTCTCGTACGAAAACTTGTGCTTCTCCTTGAACTGGGGCAACATGTTCCTGGCCCGCTCGATGGGTCCGGCAACCAACTGCGGGAAGAACGAAATGAAGAGCGCATAGACGATAAAGTTTTTCTCGGCCTTTATCGTACCCCGATATACATCAACCGCATATCCCACGGCCTGGAATATATAGAACGAAATTCCCACCGGCAGCAACACATTCCACTGAGGTATGCTGATTCCAATCCCAAACCACGAAAAGAAATCGGTAATGAGCGACCCGGCAAACTCGTAATATTTATAGAAAAACAAAATCCCCAGATTGATTACGATTCCCGAAACCAAGGCCGTCTTGCGCCACTTTTGTTCTTGAAAACGACTCATACACAACCCCGAAACATAGGTAATTGCCGTACTGGTCAACAGCAGCAACGCATAAGTAGGCTCCCAACACATGTAAAAATAGTAGCTGGCCACCAGCAGAAAAAGCGTCCTCCACTTGAGCTTTGGCAACAAAAAGTAGACCAAGCAAACTATCGGAAAAAACAGTATGAATTCTAAGGAATTAAACAGCACGGTATCGATTCTTTACTTCAACAAATAAATAATTGGCACCGCAAATGTAATACTATTTTGGGTAGAACGTGGCATAACCCGACAATTTTGAAGCATTTCGAGCGGGAGATATACACAGGAAACATGCAAAATGAAAAGAGGAGGACGAGGTACTTCTCGTGCAGCTCCTCATCCTCCCCTTTGAATTATCAAACTAATGGATTCCTTATTCCACAATCAACTTGAACGATTCGTTTCTTTCCAAGCCATTGACCTGACCCAAATAGATTCCAGGCAAAAAATCATCGGTCGAGAGTGTTGCAGCCTCATCGACCCAACTACTCCACACCGGCTTGCCATCTATCGTATAGATACTCACGAGCCCTTGTGCCATCAAATGCAGCGACTCTCCCCGCTTTACCGGGTTGGGATAGACGGCAAAATCTTCGTTTCCAGTAGCTTCAATGCCTGTCGGGGTATCGCTTCGATACACCTCAAACTCGGTCACCGAAGCCGATTCTCCTTCAACATGCTCGCTCGGTATCTCGAGTTTCACATAACGGGCCTCGACCGGCTCTATCGTCACGGATTTACAGTTCTTGTTCAGGCCCGAGGTGACGAGAGTCCACCCTTCGTTTCCGTCGGTCGCATTGTCTTTATCAAGGTCGGGACATTCGGTAGCCACATAGACGTTATATCCGTCAATCTGTCCCGAGTCATATACCTTAAAGGTATTCACCTTGTAGACATCCTCCAGATCGACGATACAATAGTGACGGTCGGCAGCCGACTTGTCGAATGTCCAATGATACTCGGTATCGGCGGTAACACCGTCGAACAGGTGACGGGCATTGGCGTAGAACGATCGGGAGCCCGACGACTTCAAAAAAGTCTTGCCCACGCTGACCAGCGCACCCCGATCGACCCGCTCCTTCAAGTGCCCATATATATCGAATCCATAGATACGCACGGCATTCTCGCCGGTCGGGAGCTCCATGGAGAATTTGACATATCGGGCGGCCTTCGGTTCGGCCAGACGATGGTCCTTCACGTTGGCATTTCCGGCAGCTTCGTCGTTACGGTTCACCACCTCTTCCCAATCGCCATCGGCGCCGGTCAGACTGGTATAGATGCGATAGGAGTGCACGTTGTTGTTGCCCTCTACCGTTTTGGAGTCTCGAAAGACGAAGCGGTCGACCTCATAGACATCGGCCAACTCGAAAATCACCCACGGCTCGGTGCTCTTGTTGTCGCACCACTTTACATATTTCTCAGGCTCTTCGAAAAGGCAATAAGCCGCTTCATTCTCCCCCACCTGAGCACTATACGACTGGATACGGACCTGGGGCGACTCAATCTCAGGCGACACCTCGTCGATGCCTACCGGCGAAGAGGGAGGGGTTTCACCATCGAAAGCCCAGGTCGAGGGCTCCTCACCCATGACAAATTCGAGCGTACCGCCGGCCACGATTTCGTCGTGACGCAACCAACAGCGGTCGAGCGGTTCACCGTTCAGGCGGGCCGATTGGATATAAATATTCTTGTCGCTGGCTCCCGTAGCTACGATTTCAAACGTATTTCCATTCTCGAGACGAATGGTCGTATGTGCAAATACCGGGCTCGAAATGAGGTATACATCTTGCCCCGCATTGGGGAAAAAGCCCATGGCATGGAAGATATACCAGGCCGACATCGAACCCGAGTCGTCGTTACCGGGCAGCCCGGTAGCCGATATGTTGTATCGGTTTTTCAAGACCTTGCGCACAATCTCGGCAGCCTTGTCGGGGCGGTTCACATAGTTATAGAGGCTCGGTACTAGGAAGGCCGGCTCGTTGCTTATCTGGAACAGCCCCATGTAACTGCCCTGGTCGAATCCGTTCTCGACATGGGTGAAATAGGTATCCAGCCGACGCAAGAAGGTCTCCTTGCCGCCACAGCGGGCAATGAGCCCGTTTACATCGTGAGGCACATAAAACGACATCTCCCACGGGAACGACTCGTATACGATACCTTCCCAGCCGTCGCGACGGAACACGTTGTAGTCCCGTTCGTTCACCCAGTCGCCGTTACTGTTTTTCGGCCACAAGAATCCCTTGAATCCCAAGCTGTTGATGTTGTCGTTCCACAGATTCTTCCAGTTGTTCGACCGCTCGAGGTATTTCTCATAAACCTCTTGTTGGCCCAACTTCCCGGCTACCGTGGCAATGGCGTAGTCGCAATAGGAATACTCATAGGTGCGGCTCCCCGAACGCTCGGTAGCCGTCGACAGATACCCCTTGCTGTTATACTCCTCGACACCGCCACGGCCCTCTTTACGAGGGTCGGCAGGCTCTACCTCGGCATTCTTGATCATGGCCGCCAACCCCTTTTCATAGTCGATACCCGGCAGATTCTTGACCATTGCATCGGCTATCAGGATGTCGCTGTTCGAGCCCCCCTGCACCCGACCGTTGCAGTTTCCGCTGCGACCGTCGGGCATATATCCTTCGTGCTCATAAATATCAATCATAGACCGCACCATATCGGCCTGACGCGAAGGAGTAAGCAGCGTAAACAACGGATGAGTGGCGCGGAACGTATCCCATATCGCATAGTAATCGTCGTAGTAAGGTTCGTCCGATTGCCACAACGGATTCTCGCCCGTGCGGTCGCTGGGCTGAAGATAGGCATGATACAGAGCCGAATAGAAAATAGTCTTGTCGTTGTCGGTTCCCTCGACATCTACCGTATTCAGCACCTCGTTCCATCGGTCGATACCTGCCTGACGTACCTCATCGAAACTCCATGACGACAGACCCGATACATTCTCCCTGGCTTGGGCCGTACTGATAAACGAAATGCCCACCTTTGCCCGAATCTTCTGCGACTCGGTCGTATTAAATTCGAAATAAGCTCCCGACTTCTCGGTACCGGTTGCATCGACCTCGTTACCCGTCAATACCGACGTACCACGCCACACCGCATACGCATCGGCCGGAGTATCGAATATGGCATAAAAATAGACCGTATACGGGTCTCCCAGATTCCACCCCCCGCGAACGGTCGAGTAGCCTTCGATTTCATGATCGGAAAGAATCTTTACTCCCGAAGCCATCAACTCTTGCGACTCTACATTCAGCGTCAGGCAACTGCCTGCGTCAATCAGAACCTTCGACGAAGCCGACTGCGGGAACGTATATTCGTGGAACCCCGCTCTGTCCAATGCTGTCAGCCGCACACCGATGTTGTATTTGCTCAAGGTCACTTCGTACAAATCCAGCCCGAACCGTTCGCCCGTGCGAGCCGACGAATAGTCGGCCAAGTTCAAGTCGCCCGTCATCGGCTGAAACAAAATATTGCCATATTTGGGGCCTCCGCCGGTTCCACTCACGTGCAGATGACTGAAGCCGTGTATATTACCGCCGCTACTCCACCCGGCATTGGCATTCATGTCGCCGCAATCGGGCCCCAGTTTTACCAGACCGAAAGGCGTGCAGACACCCGGGAATACATGCCCCTCGCCATCGGCACCGATCTCGGGACGCACATACTCCCAATTCTCCCGCTCGGTCTCATCCTGCTTCGTGCACACCATCTTCATCGTGTTGAGGTTCACCTCAAGAGTATACACACCAGTCACCGCCACTTGAAAAGCGTTGTCGTATCCGTCGTTGGCCGTAGGACGTTCATACAAATCATACTCGACCCCCGGCTCGACCAGCAAGTGCCCCGACACGTCGCAACGACAAGTAATCGACGGCTCCCAACGGTTAGCCACCAGAAATTTGAATCGGGCCTGGTCCACGCTATAATCGGTCAGCGTACCCGTCCACGAAAAGACACCCGCTTCGCTCCGTTCCATAGGAATAGCCGCATCGGGGTTCCACCCCGCTTCGGTTGCATTACCCACCAAATAAAGATTGTCATACACCGCATAAGCCGGCGTAAAAAAAGACAAAAAGCACATTAAAATAAGAAAGGTTACGTTTCTCATGATAAAACAATTTAAGATGAATGATTGTGTTTTTATATGAGACACCTTTCAAAGCAGCATCCCCCAAAACCATACCCTCAAAAAAAAATGGACCTTAGAGAAAAATCAACCATTCTCCTTTCATGAAATCTTTGTGACATATCTATGCCGACTTGACAAAAATAAATTTATTTTCATATATTTGCCTTATGTTTCATCACATGCTCCCTCTGCTAAAAAGGCCCTATGAAGATAACCGACGAAAATATTATAGATTACTTGCAGAAAGGCGAAGAAGATGCCTTCCGATATATTTATGACAAATATTACGGTTATCTGTGTGCTGTCGCCAAGGGCTACCTGTGCGACAACGACATGGCCGAAACCGTAGTAGAAGATGTGATATACAACATCTGGGAGATACGTGAAAAACTGAACATACATACCTCCCTGCGTTCATACCTTATACGCAGTGTAAAAAATAGGGCTATCAACTATCTGCAACAGGAATACATTGCCAAGGAGGTATCGGTCAACTCGCTGCAAGACTACACCGATATAGAGTCGTTCTATTTCATCGAAGAGGAACACCCGCTCGAAAAGATACTCGAAACCGAACTCGAAAGCGCCATAGCCACAGCTATCGACAACCTGCCCGAGGAGTGCCGAAAGGCTTTTGTCATGAGCCGGTACCACGACATGAAATACGAAGAGATTGCCGCCCAGATGGGAATTTCGGTCAATACGGTAAAATACCATATCAAAAACGCACTCTCTCGCCTAAGGATAGACTTGAAAGATTACCTGATGGTTCTTTTGCTCCTGTCGATAACCAGCCAAATACCTGTAACGGGAACCCTTGAAAAGTTGTTGGAATTTCTAAATATTTAAAAATGCTTAAATAGAAGATTCTCATACTACCCTGGAAGCGATTAAACCTGTCTTTCTTTTGAAATATGAAGCACGATAATAGACATAACGAACAGATAAACAATCTGATTCTCTCTTTCCTGAATCGGACAATTACCCTTCCCGATTTGAAACGCTTGAAAGACTGGATTGACGAGAATGAGGAGAACAAAGCCTATTTCTCAGAAATTCAACAAGTCTGGCTCATCTCTTCGCTCCGGGAGAAAAAAGATTTCGATCGGCTTAAAGAGCGAGCTTTCTTGAAATTCAAAAAACGTATTGCCCAGGAAAAACGACAAAAAGAGCACACCCGCATTCGACCCTTGTGGCATCGGGTCGTCTATATTGCAGCCAGTCTGGTGATTGCCTTCGTAGCCGGTATGAGTACCATCTACTTCTCCGACCATCACCAACTGTCGCAGCAGCCGTTGGCCTACTCGCTGGAGTCGCCCCGCGGGTCGAAACTGAAACTTACGCTTCCCGACGGTACCTGCGTATGGCTCAACGCCGATTCCAAACTCTCCTACGACAATAAATTCGGGGTCGACAACCGGGATATAAAACTGGAGGGCGAAGGCTATTTCGAGGTCAACAAGAACAAGGAGTTACCCTTCCATGTCACATCAGACGACATCAAGGTCGAAGTTCTGGGTACGAAATTCAACGTCCGGAACTATCCCGAGGACACCCTTATCAAGGTAGCCCTCATGGAGGGGTCGGTGGCTCTGCTCAACCCGCAAGGAAAAACCTCCCTGAAACCCGGCCAGATAGCCCACTACGACAAAAGAAATAAAATCACCCACGTGAAAACCGATGGCGTGAAAAATGCCAACGCCTGGATAAACGGCCACCTATACTTCGACGAAGAGAACATGGAGACTATTGCCCGAGCTCTGGAGCGGGCTTTCGATGTCGACATCAGCATCAAAGACGACACCTTGAAAAAGATGATATTCTACGGCGACTTCGTAATCGAGTCGAACAATATCAACGAGATTATGAATATCATGGCGGCCACCAACAAGTTTAACTATCACTACAAGATTAGTAAAAACGAAATAGAAATATTTCAATAAACAACCTACGACTATTTACCCGTGAGTAGGCCTGCACAAAAGGTCTGCAAGCCTCTCTTATACCCTATCGACCATGACAAACAAACGATTTTCGACTCTCCCGGCAGGCTACCTCATCCAGCGGTTCTGGCTGTTGATAGCTCTGTTGCTGCCCCTGCAAGCACCGGCCTCACAGCCTCAAGAACAGTACATTGTCGAAGGTCCCGACTGGAAAGCCTTTATTCGACTTTCCGACGGCACCATCGACCGATACGAATATTTCGCCGACGGCGAATGGCAAACCATCCCTTTCCGTCACGACCGTCTGTCGGGCCCTGCCTGGGAGGAGGTCATGCTCGCCCATTATGCCAAAGAACCGGGGAGCTTTATCGGCGAACGCGACCACATAGCCTACCGCATGACCTACCGCTCGGCCGGCGACCACCTCGTGGTTGAGTGTTCCATGACCAATCTGAGCGACAAGCCCTTCTGCCCCAAACGCAGCCGGCTGATTCTGGGCATCGACAGCGAAATGCACTCCTATCCGCAATGGGATAATAAGTTTTTCCCTACCCTGCTGCGCTGCGAAAAAGATTTTGCCTGGGGCTATTTCATGTCTCCCCGACAAGTTCTATTCGGCTTTGCCACCTCGCAACCGGTCGCCTCGTATGCGCTCAACTACATCTACGAAGGGTGGTATAAATGGAAATGGGGACACCAGATAAGGACAGCCAGCCTCGAACTGTTGCACACCCTGCCTCTGCCCGAACGCCATCCGCAGCACCTCACGCAACTGGCTCCGGGCGAAACCCGCAGTTGGGAGATTCACCTGGGACGCATCGACTCGCTCGACCATGTCAAGTCCCAGCTGTCGGCCTGGGCCGATATACCTCTGATCGAATGCAACCGATATACCCTATTGCCCGACGAGCCTCTCGACATACGGGTCAACTCGACCAGCCCGATAACCCTATCAATCGAAGGTCCCGACGCGAAACACATCGGCACGGCAACCCGATCGATTGGAAACGGACTCTTCCAAGCCTCATTCGCTCCCGCCCAGCTGGGCGAATACCGCATTGTGGCAACCAACGAGTCGGGCCAACGGGCCGAAGCCCGCGTATTCGTGCGGCAACCCTGGTCGTGGTACATGAAGAACGCCCGCGATTTCGTAGCCCGCAATCAACCTATCTTTTCCAACGCCTGCGAGACTTTCTACGGATACTACACCGCATTCCTCACTGCCAAATATTTCCCCGACCCGGAGAAAGACCAAGCCCTGCAACGACGCTTCGACCGCACCCTGCCCCTCATCATCGATACCACGACCTGGATTCCCAACCCCGACGCCCTGCCCCACCGCATACAGAACTTCTCGGCCTTGATGGGCATGCTGGTCGATCTGTGGGAGGCCACAGGTTCCCGCCCCTATCTGGAAAAAGCGGCTCACATAGCCGATTACCTCTGCTCCGACCGGATACAGGGTCCCGACGGGGCCTACCGCTCACAAGGCACCCACTACACAGCCGTTATCTATACGGCCAAGTCGATGCTCGAGTTGGCCAATGCCGAACAAAAACTGGCCGACGAACCGCTGTGGAACGAGCGATATACCCGACATTCAGAGTCGGCACAACGGGCTATCGACGACCTTTGCTCCCGTCGCGACAATATCGAGACCGAGGGCGACATGACCTTCGAGGACGGCATGATTTCGTGCAGTGCCCTGCAACTGGGCATGTATGGATTGCAGACCACCGATACGGCCCGACGCAACGCCTACCGCGATGCCGCCCGCTACCTGATGGAGAAGCACCGCTGCCTCGAACAGCTGCTCATACCCGACTGCCGCATGAGGGGTGCAACCCTGCGCTACTGGGAGGCTCTCGATGTCTACTTCGTTCCCAACCAGGTAATGAACTCGCCTCACGGCTGGACGGCCTGGAAAATCTATGCCTCGTACTACCTCTATCTGCTCACCGGCGAGGAGTTCTACCTCAAAGACTTCATGGACACGCTCGGTACCTGCGCACAAATCATGAAAGCCGACGGCACCCTGCGCTGGGCCTTCATTCCCGACCCCTACGTCGAGGCACAGCTCTATGTAGAGGATCCGGAGAAAAAACATCACGGCATAGTGACCGACTCGATTGTAGGCGAACAGTACCTCGACATGATAAGTCCCTGGCTGCGGCCCGACGACGAAGACACCTTCTGTGTATTCCAAGAGCGCGGCGGTGCCGGAGACAATACGGTACAGGAGATTTTCAAGGCAATGGAAGAGTGCGCCCTCACCTCGGCCTATGTACTGGTGCGCGACGACGGTTCACTGCTGGCCTACAACTGCCGGGCCGAACTGAAAAAGGGGACCCTCAGCATTGTACCAGCCGAAGCCATTGTTTCGAAAATTCACATCAATACTCCCCGAAAACTAACAATCGACATCCGACAGACAGGCCGGGAACGCGTGCATAAAACCGTCTCTGGCTGCCAATGGATTTACCTCAAATAGCCACAATTCCATGACCCGAAAACTTATTCTCTTCCTGGCCGGCATCGTCTCGGCCATAGCCCTTGCCGCACAACCGCTACTCGTCCCGCAACCCCAGTCGGTCGAGCTACGTGAGGGAACTTTTGCACTCACCCCTCGTACCGGCATCGTGGCACGTTGCAGCGCCACCAACGTGAAACTGCTGGAGCAATATCTCGAAGAAGATATACACATAGCCCTGCATGAGCGCACGGGCAACAATCACATCGTATTGGCTCGGACCGAGAGTCTGGACTCCCTGCTGGGCGACGAAGGCTATCGGCTCACCATCTCGCCCGACACGATTCTCATCGAAGGGGCACACGACGCCGGTATCTTCTACGGCATGCAGACCCTGCGGCAACTTGCCGTGCAAGACCGGTTGCACATACCCTGCCTGCAAATCATCGACAAGCCCGAGTATCCGTGGCGCGACTTCATGCTCGACGAGGCTCGCCACTTCAAGGGAAAAGCCGTCGTCAAGCAACTGCTCGAAGAGATGGCCTACCTCAAGATGAACACCTTCCACTGGCACCTCACCGACGACCAGGGATGGCGCATCGAAATCGAGAAATACCCCCGGCTGACCCAAATCGGAGCCTATCGCGACAGCAGCCAGATAGGCGGGTGGAACAGCCCCGACTACGATGTGAACGTACACGGTGGCTACTACACCCACGACGACATACGCGAAATTGTTGCCTTTGCCGCCGAGCGACACATCCGCATCGTCCCCGAGATTGAGATGCCGGGGCATACCGCGGCCGCCATCACGGCCTATCCCGAACTGGGCGCTCTCGATACCATACCTTCGATTCCGGCCTATTTCAACCCCTTCTGGGGAGTATTCAACGTAGCCGACCCGCAGGTCATGGAGTTTATCCACAACGTACTTTACGAAGTGTTCGACCTGTTCCCCGGCCGCTACATACACATCGGTGGCGACGAAGTGCACCCCGAAGCCTGGGAGAGCAACCGCGACATAGCCCGCCTGATGGAAGAGAAACACCTGGCCAATTACAGCGAGGTACAAATGTGGTTCACCAACCAGATTGCCCGATTCATCCATGACAACGGCCGCACCCTGGTCGGGTGGAACGACATCATGGGCAAAAACATTCACGAGTGGGCCGAAGCCGACATCGAGAGTTCGCACACACTCGACCCTCACGCCGTCGTGCAGTTCTGGAAAGGCGACCCCGCACTCATTGCCGAAGCCTTGAAACAGGGGCACCGGGTTATCAACTCATCGCACCGCGACACCTATCTCGACTACAACTATACCAAGCTCCCTCTCGAGAAAGCCTATGCCTTCTCGCCATTCCCTCAAGGCATCGACAGCCAGTATCGCCCCCTGCTGCTGGGCAGCGGTTGCCAGATGTGGAGCGAATGGATACCTCGCATCGAAGATATGCAACGACAGGTATTCCCCCGCATCGCCGCCTATGCCGAATCGGGGTGGAGCCGGGCCGACCAGAAAGACTTCGGCCGCTTCATCTCTGCACTCGACCGTCTGCTGTATCCCCGCTGGGCCCACAAGGGTATCGAGTGGTATCCCGTAGTCCCGTAGCGATACCGCCATACACTACCTCTTCACACGCGCTTATTTTACATAGTTCAAAAAAAGATAAAAAAAAGTTTTACCCACAGACTACCCGATAGGCTCTGTGGGTTGTCTCTTATGATGAACACACAAAATTTTTATAACGTCCATTCATGCTTATAGCCAAAACTTAAATACTAACCTTTAAATCAACCCTATCAATGATCAAGCATTACAGACACCTGCTATTGGCTTTTCTGCTACTCTGTAATATCGCGATTGTACAGGCTCAGAACATTACACTGAATCTGAAAAATGTCACGGTAAAGGAGGCGATCGAAGCCGTCAAGGAGCAAACCGGGAAATCGTTCTTTTTCAATGTGAACGACGTGGATCTGAACCGCCGAGTAAACATTGTGCTGAAAGAGGCTTCACTCGGGGATGCCCTCTCGCAGATACTTCAAGGCCAGAACATAGGCTATGAAGTAAAAGAGAACCACATTGTGTTAACGAAAAAAATTACCAAGAAAGCCGATCCGTTTATCAGAATATCCGGACAGGTTACCGACGAAAGCGGTGTACCCCTTATCGGGGTAAACATCTCGGTCAAAGACGGAGCCAACACCGTGACCGACATCGACGGTAACTATTCTATTCAGGCCGCTCCCGGTACGACTCTTACATTCTCGTACATCGGGTTTCTGTCGCAAAAGGTAAAGGTGAACGACCAGCGTAACATCAACATCCAACTGGTCGAAGATACCAAAGCCCTCAACGAGGTGGTGGTAATCGGTTACGGTACGCAGAAGAAGGCCAACCTGACCGGTGCCGTCGACGCCATCTCGTCGAAAGAGATCGAAGACCGGCCGGTAGCTACCCTGGGCCGTGCCTTGCAGGGTGCTGTCCCCAACTTGAACATCTCGTACGGTTCGGGTCGCCCCAACGAAGGTACCAGCATCAACATCCGCGGTTTCGGTTCAATCAACGAAGAGGCCAAGCCGCTGGTGCTCATCGACGGTGTCGAGGGTGATCTCGACAACATCAACCCGCGCGACGTCGAGTCGATTTCGGTATTGAAAGATGCCTCGTCGGCCGCCATCTACGGTGCCCGCGCCTCGTTCGGTGTCATTCTCGTCACAACCAAGAAAGGCGAAACCGGCGACGCCAAAGTCAACTACAACGGACGGTTCAGCTTCTCGGGCTCGACCGTATGCACCGACTTCATCACCACCGGATACGATGCTGCCATGCTGGTCGACGAGTTCTTCCGTTCCTACAACGGTACTACCTACACCAAATATACGGCCGAAGACTATGCCGAGCTGGAAGCCCGCCGCTACGACAAGGTAGAGAATCCCGACCGTCCCTGGACCGTAGTGAAAAACATCGGCGGTATAGACCAATACATGTACTATGCCAACTTCGACTGGTACAACTACCTCATCAGCCACACGCGTCCTACCTGGGACAACAACGTGAGCATATCGGGCGGCACCAAGAAGATGAACTACTTCATCAGTGCCAACTACCACACCGAAGAGGGTATCTACAAACAGAACCCCGACCACTTCAACACGGCCAACCTGCGGGCCCGCATCAGCGGCGACATCAAAGACTGGTTCAACCTGACCGTAACCACTCACCTGTACCACTCGCAATACAAGGCTCCCGGTCTGGAAAACGGTGACAATATCCCCAACTACACCTTCCACGCCCTGCCCTTTATGATGCCCTACAACCCCGACGGCAGTTGGGTATTCAGCAACGCGGTCATCGCACAGCAGCCGACCGACGGTGTACACATCATGACCGGCGACGGCACCACCTTCACCAACGACAAGAACAAACGGTTGACGACCACGGTCAACGCCATCTTCAAACTCTACAAAGGGTTGACCTTCCATGCCAACTACAGCTTCCGCTACGATACGCAAGACAAGGTAGTGCGCACCTCGATGGCCGAATATTCGACCGAACCCGGCGTCATCGTGAGCACCGGCTCGGCCAATCTTTTCAAGAACAAGTTACGCCAACGGAGCAACAGCGAATACTACCACATGATCGATGCTTACCTCAACTACGACAACACCTTCAACGGTCACCACGTTCGAGGCGTACTCGGTTTCGACTACGAGCAGGACTATCAAAAGAATCTATACTCCACGATGCTCAACCTCCAGTCCAACGAATTGAACGACTTCAACCTGGGCGACCCCTCCAAAGATGTCTATCTCGAGGGCGGACAATATGAATGGGCTCTGGAGAGCTTCTTCGGCCGCGTCGGTTACGACTGGAAAGGTCGCTACCTGGCCGAGGTAAACATGCGTTGGGATGCCTCTTCGCGTTTCCGTCGCGACAAACGTGCCGCCCTATTCCCCTCGGTTTCGGCTGGATGGCGCGTGAGCGAAGAGCCCTTCTTCGCCCCTATCCGCAACACCTTCTCCAACTTCAAGATCCGCGGTTCTTACGGTTCGCTCGGCAACCAGGCCATATCGAGCCCCTATCCCTACATCCAGACCCTGAATCTGGTGCAAATGGACAACTATCTGGCCAACGGCGAGTTCCTCACCTACGCATCGGTTTCGCCTCCCACATCGGGCAACTTCACCTGGGAGACCGTCATTCACAAAAACATCGGTGTCGACCTGGGCTTCTTCAACAACCGATTGAGCTTCACGGGCGATATGTATATCCGCGATACCAAAGACATGCTTGTCCCGGGTAAAACGCTGCCGGCTACCTACGGTACTTCGTCGCCTCAAGAGAATGCCGCCGACCTGCGCACGAAAGGTTACGAGTTGACCATCAGCTGGAACGACAAGTTCAACCTGGCCGGCAAGCCCTTCACCTACGGCGTATCGTTCTCGTTGGGCGATAACATCTCGAAGATTACCAAATACGACAACCCCACCAAAGACTTCAACGTATCGTCTTACTACGAAGGCATGACCATCGGCGAAATCTGGGGCTACACCATCGACGGTCTGTTCCAGAGCGACGAGGAGGCTGCCGCCTACCAGGCCCAGGTAGACCACTCGCTCATTGCCAAAAACATTCTGCAAACGGCCGTAGGCGAGTATAAGGGTCTGAAGGCCGGCGATCCCCGCTTTGTCGACCTCGACGGTAACGGCCGTATCGACGACGGTGCCAAGACGGCCGACAACCGAGGCGACATGCGCATCATCGGTAACTCGCGCCCCCGCTACAACTACAGCGGTAACATCAACTTCGGTTGGTTGGGATTCGACTTCTCGGCCTTCTTCCAGGGTATCGGCCGCCAACAGATTTACCCGGGTACCGACGCCATGCTCTTCTGGGGTGGTTTTGCCCGTCCGTATTCGTCGTTCACGCCTATCGACTTCCTCGACAATGTCTGGAGCGAAGACAACCCCGACGCCTATTTCCCCAAAATCAGAGGTTATGCCGCACAGGGCGACCGTCACCTGGCCTACGTGAACAACCGCTATTTGCAGAATCTGGCTTACTGCCGTCTCAAAAACGTAACCTTCGGCTACACCCTGCCGCAGTCGCTCACCCAAAAAGCCAAGATAGACCGCGTGAGAGTCTACTTCAGCGGTGACAACCTGCTCACCTGGACGGCACTCAAGAGCAAATACATCGACCCGGAGCAATTCTCCAACGACCGCAATGCCCGCGTCTATCCCTATGCAAAGACATTCTCCTTCGGTATAGACATTACATTCTAACAACCCTTACACAATTATATCTATGAAAAAGAATCTCATATATATTCTGGCAGCGGCCGGAGCCCTTACCCTCGGAAGTTGCGCCGACGACCTCGATCGGTTCCCGCTGTCGTCTCTTTCGCCCGAGACCTATTTCAATAATGAGGAAGAGCTGCAAACCTTCACCAACAACTTCTACGGACAGTTTCCTACCGCTCAATCGGGATACAGCGAGTCGGAAGATGTCGTGTGCATCTTCACCCTGCCCGTCACAACGGTAGGACTCACACGCACCATTCCCACCACAGGCGGCGGTTGGGACTGGGGTTACCTGCGTAACATCAACCTCTACCTGCAATACTCGCACCGCTGCAACAGTCAGTCGGCCCGCGAGCACTACGACGGTGTAGCCCGTTTCTTCCGGGCCTACTTCTACTTCGAGAAGGTGAAACGATTCGGCGATGTACCTTGGTACAACCGGCCCCTCTCGTCGACCGACCCCGACTTGAAAAAGCCGCGTGACTCCCGTCAGTTGATCATGGATTCGATCTTGAACGACATCGACTATGCCATCAAGTATATCCCCGACAATCAGGATCTCTACCTGGTCACCAAGTGGACCGCCATGGCCCTGAAGTCGAGAATCTGCCTCTTCGAAGGCACCTACCGCAAATACCACGGTATCGCCGACTACGAGAGATTCCTCAACGAGTGTGCCACGGTATCGGAACAGTTCATCGACCAGAGCCCTTACAGCATCTATCAGTCGGGCGACAAACCCTACCGCGACCTCTTCGCCTCGATGGATGCCATTAAACAGGAGGTCATCCTGGCTCGTGACTACGATGCCACCAAAGCCGTAAAACACGAAGCCAACTACTACACCATGTCTACTACCTACGGACGACCGGGCATGAACAAGAAAATCGTCAACAGCTACCTGATGAAAGACGGCAGCCGCTTCACCGACATACCCGGCTACGACGAAATGCAATACTACGACGAAATGCAGAACCGCGACCCCCGCTTGACCCAAACCGTAGTAGGTCCCGGATACATGCGTATCAACAGCGACGCCGTGATGTCTCCCGATTTCACCGCCTCGACTACCGGCTACCAGATTATCAAATGGGTGACCGATGCTTCGGGCGACGGCTATCTGGGCTCGTCGAACGACTACATCCTGTTCCGTGCCGCCGAGGTATATCTGAACTTTGCCGAGGCTAAAGCCGAACTGGGAACCCTCACACAGGCCGACCTGGACAAGTCCATCAAGAAAATCCGCGACCGGGTGGGCATGCCCAACATCGACCTCGCTGCCGCCAACGCCAACCCCGACCCCTACCTTACGGCCGAGAACTCGGGCTATCACAACGTAACCGGGGCCAACAAGGGTGTCATCCTGGAAATCCGCCGCGAGCGTACCATCGAACTGATACTCGAAGGTTTCAGATACTACGACCTCATGCGCTGGAAAGAGGGCAAGATGCTTGAACAACCCTTCATGGGCATGTACTTCCCCGGCTTGACCGAAGGTTCGGGCGAAGACCGCTACGGCATCTTCGACATGAACGACGGCACTCTTCAAGACAGCGAAAAAGTCGACATCTGTATCTACACCGGCAAAAAGCCCTCGGTGAAGAATATCCGTAAATTCTACAAACTGGACGAGGTGTTCACCCTCACCGGTGGCGACAACGGCAACATCATCTGCCACGACATTGCCGTAGAGCCGCGCGAGTTCAACGAAGAGCGCGATTACCTCTATCCCATTCCCACCACCGAACGGTCGCTCACCAACGGAGCACTCACTCAGAATCCCGGTTGGGACGACGGTCTAAGTTTCTAAACGATTGAGATAATGCTCAGATACCGGGAGAGAAAAACTCCCGGTATCTGATTGCTCTATCGACCCGAGTCGGGACGAAAAGAAAAAAATGCCAAATACACTTTTTTTACATTTACCGACTACCCTCTCCCGCCAAATATCTGTCATCTTATTGAACACACAAAAACACACCGAAATATCAAAAACACATTCATATCATTAACTCAAAAATTTTTACTTATGAAAAAGTTTACTCAATTTGGTAAAAAAGCTCTTGTAGCTGCGTTCATGTGCTGTTGTGCCCTCCCCGGCTTCAGCGAAGACACTTGGAATTTCGATCCCGAAGAAACAGCCGCATACGCAGCTTTCTTCAAACAACCGTCGGCTATTGAAGGAAAATGCAATGCCGAGGCCTTGGGTATCGACATCAACCGCGAAGGTTTCTCGTGGGACGACATGAACACCTGGAAAAACTCCGAAGGTGTAATCTGGAGAGCCTATTCTTCGGGATATTCCGAAACCGTATTCGGTGTATGCGTGAACGCATCGGCTCCCTTCAACGGAAAGACCAGCGGTCTTACCTGGACTACAACCGAAGGAGATAACCAATGGTATCCGGCCATCGCCGGTGTAGCCAACCTGAAAGGTTCGTTCACGTTGATGGACTGTAAGGCTACGGTGGTTCACATCTCGGGCACACAAATGGAAAAGGTGAAAATCCAAATGACCAACGAAGATATGGACTGCTACCTGCACGTACGTCGTAACCTGAACCTCAAACAACTCGACCTGAGCGACTCGAACGGTAAATGCCGTCAGTTGGCCGGTTATCGCAACGCATTCACCGACGAATCTTCGTTCATCTGCAACAACTGCCGCCAGACCGAATTCCTCGACTGGTTGCTCAACCTCGAAGACAACATGTACACCTTCTCGACCATCCCCAACCACCCCATTACCGGCGAAAGACTCACATCGGGTTACAAGCTGCAATGGAACACCCGCGGCGGTATGCCTATCGGTTACATGAATGCCGATGGTGAATACGAGATTATGGTTGACGAAGACATTGACCTCTCTAGCGAATATGACATCGAAGGTTACATGACCATCTACACCTGGAAAGACCTCGACGGTAATGTAATCGAACCGACCGACGCCGTAGAAGGCTGGTTCTGCTTCGACGAGTCGCACGTAGGCAAAGAGTATCGCTGCGAGATGATTAACGAGGCCTATCCTCAACTTTCACTCAACACGGTATTTGTAAAGGTTGTCAGCGAATACTCGGGTATCGAGAACGCCCAAAAAGCTACGGTAAAAGTTGGTCCCAACCCGGCCGATGATTACCTGACCATCGAAGGTGCCGAAGTTCTGGGCGCCCAAATCTACTCGCTTGCCGGTGCCTGCGTGAAGAATATCGAAGCCGGCGTTCAGACCATCGACATCGCCGACCTCACTCCCGGTATGTATCTGGTAAAACTCTCGACGACCGAAGGTAACACGACGGCTAAATTCATCAAGAAATAATTTTATCTCCTAAGCACAATGACAGGCAAAATATTTTTACGTATTTTGCCTGTCATTAAATAAAAACAGATTGTCGATTATGAAAAAATTTGTCCTTCTCTTTTTCGTTTGCTGTTTCCTGTTCGGGCTCGATGCTCAAACCTATCCCAAAGCTCCCGGAGTAATCCGATTACTGACCTACAACACCCACTACTGCAAGGGAGGTGGCGATCCGGGTTCAATCGACGACTACAATACCCGCCGTGTTGCTCTGGTCATCGAGGCTCTCGATGCCGACGTGGTTGCCCTGCAAGAGTTGGACAGTGCCATGAATGGACGTAATCGCAGAAATCTGTTGCAACAAATTACCGACTATACCGGCAAACCCTACACTCCCATATTCGGAGGCCTCTGCAAATTGGATGGCGGAAAAGTGGGCCCGGGTGTATTGATAAACCCAAATCTGCCCATCAGCAAAGTAAAACTCATCTCGCTGGGGGGCTCGATTGAGGAGCGTTGCGCCATGCGAATCGACTTTGACCAGTTCGTTTTCTTCTGCACTCACCTCGATCTGGACGACAATCTGCGTATCATGAGTGCCAATACCCTTATCAACGAACTGGACTACATACGCAAACCGTCGTTCCTGGCCGGCGACATGAACGACTCGCACCGTTGGGGACAAGGCGGTATCGCATTTCCCACGCTGCTCACCAAATATACCATCGCCAGCGATACCGAAGGGAATACCATTCCGGGACGTACCGACAACAACGGTCTCATCGACTATATCCTGTACCACGATTACAAAGACTCGGGTATCAAGATTGTCGATACCCATATCGTAAGAGAATTGAAAATAGAGGGTTCTGTCGTCGATCTGGCCTCCATATCGGATCACTACCCCGTATTTGTCGACATCGAAGTGCCGGGATTGAGCGCTATCGAAAATACCACTGCCGCTCAAGAGGTAAAACTCTATCCTACGTATGTACAGGACCGGCTGAACATCGAGAGTGACACCCCCGTAGAACAAGTAAACATCTATTCGCTGACCGGACAAAAGCAACTGCAACTCAAAGGCACGGATATTCGCACCGTCGACCTCTCGAGTCTGGCAAAAGGCATTTACATTGTAGAGACTTCGGCTCAAGGAAAAAGCCATAAAGCTCGAATCATCAAGCTGTAGTGTAGCCGTTCGGCCATACGTTCTTTAACACGGACATTATGACTTATTCGAAATCCATACTATGTGGACTTCTGGCTATCTCTTGTTCCTTACCGGCCTGCCAAAAGAGCAATTCCGAAGCCTCTGCCACCCCCACAGGAATAACGATAAACCAGACGTCATACACACAAGACAACATAGGCGAGGTGCGAGAAGGCAGCTCGGTTTTTCAAACCGCCATACAAGCGTCTCAAGAGGCTACACCCACCTATGTAACCGTCTACTTTCAAGAAAAGATACAGCCTCGGGGAGGGCTTGACCTTATCCCCTCTTACATCACCGTGTCGCACGACGGCTCCACCCGTCAGGGCAAATGGACCGGCGGGACGGCCAGCACCTCGTCCTATCAGAACGGTCGGCCCACCCTGCTCTTCGACCAGTGCCGGTTCGAAGGCGACATCACCCTCACAGGCACCTTCGTCTACCGTCAAAAGAGCAACGAACCCGAAGAGATATTCCTGTGGCCCGACGGTGCCCCCTTTGCCCAATGGCTCTCGGGCGAACCCTACTGGGACGGCAACAACCTGGGCAATATCCAGAATCCCCAGATTATTGTCTACCGCCCCGACATCCAGACAGCACCCGCCCCGGCCGTACTCATCTGCCCCGGAGGCAGCTACAAGACGGTGGCCACCTACCACGAAGGCAGCCTGGTGGCACAATGGTTCAAAGAGCAGGGATTCGTAGCCGCCGTACTCTACTATGCCTTCCCCTCGGGGCATCCCGAGATTCCGCTTAGCGACGCTCAACAAGGCATCCGCTACCTCAAGGAGAACCACTACTCGATACAGTCCGACCCCAATCACGTGGGAGTCATCGGCTTCTCGGCCGGCGGACACCTGGCTGCATTCGTATCGACGGCATTCAACCACGACGACATCGACGTAGCCCTGCCCGAAAAACGGGCCGAATCGCGTCCCGACTTCTCCATACTCTTCTACCCGGTCATCACCATGACCGAAGAGCCCTATGTGCACGAAGGCAGTCGCGACAACCTGCTGGGCACATCGCCCACTCCGGAGATGTGCCGGGCCTGCTCGCCCGAACTGCTCATCACCCCGCAAACTCCGCCGGCCCTGCTCTTCCATGCAGCCGACGACAACGGGGTGAAGATTCAGAACGCCATGCGATATGTCGAGGGACTGCAAGCCCAGAACATTCCCGCACAACTGATTACACTCCCTTCGGGCGGTCACGGATTCGGATTCTATCCCGACTACGAATGTCTGCCCCAAGTCGAAGAAGCCATCTTGAAATGGCTACAAGAAGTTCCACTCAAAAACCAATAATACAATGAAAAAGATACTTATACTTTCCGTTTTACTACAAGCCTTGACCCTCTCGGCCTTTGCTCAGGACTGGGCCGAACTCGCCCGGTATCAAGAGGCCAACCAGGCCCTGCTGGCCGGAGAAGAAGACCCTTCGCGGGTAGTCTTCATGGGTAACTCCATATTCGAACGCTGGGAGAGCACCTGCCCCGAATTTTTTGCAGGCTCATACGTCTGCCGGGGTATTTCGGGACAAACGACCCCGCAAATGCTTATCCGCTTCAAACAGGATGTCGTGCATCTGAATCCCAGCGTCGTGGTCATTCTGGGCGGCACCAACGATATTGCCGGCAACACGGGCCCCTCGACCCTCGAAATGATTGAAGACAATCTCTCGTCGATGGCCGAAATCGCCACGGCCAACGGCATCAAAGTGGTCATGTGCCAGCTGCTGCCTGCATACAGTTACGGCTGGGCCCCCGATGTAGATCCCCGTCAAGACATTATAGACCTCAACCAATGGATCAAAGAGTATGCCGATGCTCACGGCTATCCCTGCGTCGACTTCTACACGCCGATGGTCAACCCCTTCAAAGCTCTGAAAGTGGAATACTCGGTAGGCGACGGAGTCCACCCAAACGAAGCCGGATATGCCGTGATGGCTCCGCTCGTCGAGGCCGCAATCGAACAGGCTATGGCCGGTAGCAGCATAGCCACCCAGACAGCCGACGACCCGGATATAGAAGTCTGGGGAGGGAAGTCGGTCATTCACGTCAAAACCCAGGCAGCCGACCACCTCTCCATATATACCCCCGACGGAGTCTGCGTGGCCGAGTATGACCTGCCGGCCGGCATCAGCAACCTCAACATGGCACCGGGCACCTATCTGGTCAAGAGCCTCAAGTCGACCCGGAAAATACAGGTACGATAAACACCGATTATATTCACACATCACAACTATTTAATTCTCAAAGTTATGCAAAAGGTGCTAACTCTCTTCATTCTTTTGATGCTCACGAGCGTATGCTCGGTCGAAGCGCAAACCTACCCCAAAGCCCCCGGGGTCATACGACTGCTTACCTACAACACCCACTACGGCAAAGGTGGCGGCAACCCGGGCGTAATGAACGACAGCAACATCGTCAATCTGGGGCGCGTCATCCGGGCTCTCGATGCCGACATCATTTCGCTGCAGGAACTCGACAGCGCATCGCAAGGCCGGGGCAACCGCTATCTGTTGCGCGACATCGCCCAAAGCACGGGTCTCGACTATGCCGACTTCTATGGCAATGCCCAACCCTTCGACAAAAACGGCAGCATAGGCTGCGGAGCACTGGTGAAGAAAAACCTGCCGGTCAAAAGCCGCTATGTAGCCTACCTGCCCGGCGATGAAGGTCGGGCTGCGGTAGAACTCGAACTCGACAAGTTTGTCTTCATCGCCACCCACTCCGACCTGCACAACGAGAAGCGCAAACAGGGAGCCAAAATCATCTGCAACGATGCCCGTGAAATGGACAAGCCCGTATTCGTGGCCGGCGACCTGAACGACTCGTTCCGATGGACCAACGGCGGGTTCTCCTTCCCCGTATTTGCCCGTGATTTTGTCATTGCCAGCGACACCGTGGGCAGCTCCATTCCCGGCCGTGCCGACGACGGCGGACTCATCGATTTCATTCTGCTGAGCAAAAAGAACCGGAAGAAGATAAAAATCGTCGATACTCACATTGTACGGACGCTTGAAATCGACGGCGAGAAGGTAGACCTGGCCCATGTCTCGGACCACTATCCCATATTCGTCGACATCATCTGCAAATAACGAAGGGCCGGGCAACGGACTCTCGGCAGGAGAGGCCCCCGAACCGGAAAGACTTTAACCCCGATACATAAGAAACCATACACGCATGACAAAACACATCACGATATTTCTATGGGCAGCCCTGCTTCTGGGGCTGCTCTCCTGCGGGCAAAATCCCGATTATGAACGTTCGGCCCAACAGCTGGCCGGGCGCCTGGTTCCGGGTCACGAGAAGGATTTCATCTTCACACTCGTGCCGGCCGAAAACGACTACTTCGAACTGAAACAACACGGAGACCAAATAGAGATTCAAGGAAATAATGGTGTCTCCATGGCGCGGGGGTTGAATCACTATCTGCGCCACTACTGCCATGCGTCTGTCTCCTGGTGCGGCAACAACCTCTCGGGCATACCCGACACATTGCCCCGGATTGCTTCGCCCCTACGCATCGAAGCCTCACAGCCCTTCAGATACTACCTCAATTATTGCACATACAGCTATTCCATGGCTTTTTGGGGCTGGGAAGAGTGGGAACAGGAGATAGATCGCATGGCTCTTCAAGGCATCAACCTGCCGCTCATGGCCGTCAACAGCCAATATGCCGTCTGGCAAAATACCCTCAAGCGTCTGGGATATACCGACGACGAAATCTTCGCCTTTCTTCCCGGTGCCGGGTACGAAGCCTGGTGGCTGATGGGCAACCTCGAGGGGTTCGGCGGACCGGTTTCGCAAGCCTTTATCGACCGGCAGACCGACCTGCAAAAGAAGATGCTGCGCCGCATGCGCGAGCTGGGCATGCAACCCGTATTCCAGGGCTTCTATGGCATGGTACCCAACAGTCTGAAAGAGAAATTTCCCCAAGCACACATTCTCGAGCAGGGCGAGTGGTGCACCTATCAGCGGCCCGCCTTCCTCGACCCCAACGACCCGCTGTTCGACTCGATAGCCGACATCTACTACGACGAGCAGAAGAGACTCTTCGGCGATGCCCTCTACTTTGCCGGCGACCCTTTTCACGAAGGCGGGCAGACCGAAGGCATCGACGTGAAAGCGGCTGCCACAAAGATACTGCAGGCCATGCGACGCATCTCGCCCAAGGCCGTGTGGATTCTGCAAGGCTGGCAACACAACCCCATGCCCAGCCTCATGGAGGGGCTGAAACAGGGCGATGCCATCATTCTCGACCTGATGGCCTGCGAACGGCCTCAATGGGGAGGCATACCCAGTTCGATGTTCTATAAACCCGAAGGGCACATGTACCACAACTGGATCTGGTGCGCCCTGCCCAACTTCGGCGGCAAGACCGGGCTGCACGGCAAGATGAGCAGTTACGCCTCGGGCCCCGTATTCGCCAAACACCACCCGCTGGGGAAAAACCTGTGCGGCATAGGTGCAGCCCCCGAAGGTATAGGTACCATTCCTGTCGTATACGATATGGTCTACGACATGGCTTGGCGCAACGACAGCCTGAACGTGACCGACTGGTTGCGAGAGTATACACACTATCGGTATGGAGAGGCCGACTCGGCCTGCAACCGGGCCTGGGAGATACTGGCCCGAACCATATACGAATGTCACAACGAGGCCGGCGGCCCCGTAGAGTCGTACATCTGTGCGCGACCCGCCGATACCATCAAGCACGTATCGGCCTGGGGAAATGCCGAAATATTCTATGACCCCGACCAGGTGGTGACCGCCTGGGAAACGATGTATGCCTCGCGCAACAAGTTCCGCAACAGCGACACCTACCGCTACGATCTGGTAGACCTGACCCGCCAGGTGCTGAGCGACTACCTGAAAGCATTGCACCGCCAGGCGGTAGCTGCCTTCCAACACCACGATGCCCCCCGGTTCACCCGCCTGTCGGCCCGGATGCTCGACATCATCCGCGACGACGACCGGCTGCTCTCCACCCGCAAGGAATTTTATGTGGGCACCTGGATAGGCGAAGCAGAAAAGGCCGGTACCAATCCCCAGGAAAAGAAGCGGTTCGTGGCCAATGCCAAACGGCAGATTACCACCTGGACCGATTACGATTCAGAACTGCACGACTATGCCCACAAGGAGTGGGGCGGCCTCATGCGCGACCTCTACCTGCCCCGATGGGAGGCTTGGGTCAACTACAAGCTGGCTCTGCTGAAAGGGGAGCCTGCCCGGGAGCCCGACTACTTCGGTCTGGAAAAGGCGTGGGTAACCAGCGACAAGACATACGACGAAGGCCCCTCGGGCGATTCCATTGCCATCATCGAGGAGCTCTACAAGCAATACATTGGAGAGATACGTCAAACTTATAAAAATATTTAAAATTGCAAGATACCCGATGAGACATCAACCCCCTTATTCGTCTACTTTATAAACAAATAATCATTAACACCATAGAACACACATTATGTTACACAAAGTGCTTATATGCTCGTTGCTGCTTGCTTCAAGCGCGACTTATTCACAGGCAGTCCAGAAACAGATTCCTCCTTACAAAAACCCCGATCTCCCTATCGAAGAGCGGGTGGAGGATCTGCTGGGCCGCATGACTATTGACGAGAAAATTGCCCAAATACGGCACATTCACTCGTCCGACATTTTCAACGGACAGGAGTTTGATCCTCAAAAACTCTCAAACAAAGCAGGCGACATCGCCTGGGGCTTTGTCGAAGGATTCCCCCTTACCGGCGACAACTGTGCCCGATACATGCGCCCCATACAGAAGTACATGGTCGAGGAGACCCGTCTGGGTATTCCCGTCTTCACCGTAGCCGAATCGCTGCATGGCGTGGTACACGACGGCAACACCGTCTATCCCCAGAACATCGCACTCGGCAGCACGTTCACACCACAACTGGCTCGTGAAAAGGCTCATCACATCGCAAACGACCTTCACAGCATGGGATTCAAACAAGTGCTGGCTCCCTGTATCGATGCCGTGCGCGACTTGCGATGGGGCCGGGTAGAAGAGTCGTATGGCGAGGACCCCTACCTGTGCGGCCTATTCGCTATCGAAGAGGTGGACGGATACCTCGAAAGCGGCATATCGCCCATGCTCAAACACTACGGGCCTCACGGCAACCCGCTGAGCGGTCTGAATCTGGCGTCGGTGGAATGCGGACTGAGAGACCTGCACGAGATTTATCTCAAGCCTTTCGAAATGGTGGTAAAGAACACGGGGATACTGGCCGTAATGTCGAGCTACAACTCGTGGAACCACGTGCCCAATTCGGCTTCGCACTATATGCTCACCGAAATTCTGCGCAATCAATGGGGATTCAAAGGGTATGTCTACTCCGACTGGGGTGCCATCGAAATGCTCAAAAGCATGCACCGCACGGCCCGCAACTCGTCCGAAGCCGCTATCCAGGCCATTACCGCCGGACTCGATGTCGAAGCCTCGAGCAACTGCTACCCCTTCTTGAAAAGTCTTGTCGAAAAAGGGGTCATCGACGAATCGGTCATCGACACGGCTGTACGCCGGGTCTTGTATGCCAAGTTTGCCTCGGGCCTGTTTGACGACCCCTACGGCAACCGATACGAACAGAACAAACGCCACACTCCCGAGAGCGTAAGGCTGTCGAAGGCCATCGCCGACGAATCGACCGTATTGCTGAAAAACGAAAACAACCTGCTGCCCCTCGACCCCAAACGCCTGAAGTCGATTGCCGTCATCGGCCCCAATGCCGACCAGATACAGTTTGGCGATTACACCTGGAGCCGCAACAACAAAGACGGCATCACTCCGCTGCAAGGTATCAAAAGCCGGGTAGGCAAAAACACCACCGTGCGCTACGCCAAAGGATGTAGCCTGGCTTCGCTCGATACATCGGGCATTGCCGAAGCCGTAGAAGCTGCCCGTCAAAGCGAGGTCGCCGTCATCTTCGGCGGCAGCACCAGTGCGGCTTTCGTACGCGACGGTTACAAAAATTCGACCTGCGGCGAGGGCTTCGACCTCAACGATCTGAACCTCACCGGAGCCCAGACCCAACTCATCCGTGCGGTATACGACACGGGTACCCCCGTCATTCTCGTACTGGTAACGGGCAAACCGTTTGCCATCGAGTGGGAGAAGAACAACCTCCCCGCCATACTCGTGCAGTGGTATGCCGGTGAACAGGCCGGAAACTCCATCGCCGACATTCTGTTCGGCCGGGTAAATCCCTCGGGACGCCTTACCTTCTCCTTCCCCCGAAGCACCGGCCATCTGCCCGTCTACTACAACTACCTCCCCTCCGACCGAGGCTTCTACCACAATCCGGGCAGTTACGACGCTCCGGGCCGCGACTATGTATTCTCCTCGCCCACGGCGCTCTACTCCTTCGGATACGGTCTCTCCTACACGTCGTTTGTCTACAAGAATCTCACGACCGACCGCGATAAATATGGCTTGACCGACACCATCAAGGCTACCGTCGAGGTGAAGAATACCGGCAAACGCACCGGAAAAGAGGTGGTACAACTCTACGTGCGCGACAAGGTGAGCACCTATGTAACCCCGATAAGACAATTGCGCGACTTCCTGAAAATCGAGCTGAAGCCGGGCGAAAGCCGCACCGTACATTTGCAGGTTCCCGTAGCCGACCTCTATCTGGTCGATGAACAGAACCACCGCTTTGTCGAGCCCGGCGAATTTATCATCGAGGCCGGACAGTCGTCCGACAACATTATCCTGACGAAGAGTGTCGTGGTAGGCGAACCTTCGACCATCGGCGACGATGAAGTCGTAGTAGCCTATACCCCGAAAAGCTCGCGGCAAATGCAGGTAAAAGGCGAGGTACGCGACATACAGGCTACCCTCGTACCCGGCATGCAGGTTATCGAGAAGAGCACGGGGAAAACCCTGGCCAAAACCGATGAACGCGGCAGATTCCAGGTAACGACCGGCAACCACGAGTTCCTGGTCTTCAAGAAATCGGGCTACCGCACTGCCGAAATCGAAGTGAACAACCGCAACGTCATCAACATGACCGTCAACTACGGAGAGGATTAACCCCTGTTTACCCACACATCCAACACGATAAAAACAGATATGAAGAAAATCATAATCGCTTGTCTGTGGTGCTGCATATCCCTGTTTGCGGGATATGCGGCGCAAGACACCCCGCTGAATATCACTCCTGCCCCTCAAGAGATGACCGTGAAAAGCGGCACTTTCGCCCTCACGCCTCAAACGTCGCTGGTCGTCGGCCGTACCCAACGGGCCGACCTGCAAAAGGTGGCCGCCTACTTTCAGGCCAAAATCAATCGAGCCACCGGCTACGACCTGGCTATCAAAAACAGCGGCAACCACAACTGCATCTCGCTGCAGATAGACCGCTCGCTGAAACTGGGCGACGAAGGCTACCGGTTGAGCGTCACCCCCAAGCGGGTACAGGTCAAGGCCCGCACACCGCAAGGTCTCTTCTACGGCATGCAGTCGGTCATGCAGCTGCTCCCTCCCCAAATCGAGAGCGAGCAACCTGTCGACGGTATCGACTGGACAATGCCCTGTGTCGAAATCGGTGACGAACCGGCCTACGGCTACCGCGGCATGATGCTCGACGTGTGCCGTCACTTCCACGACGTGGAATTCGTCAAGAAACAGCTCGACATCATGGCCATGTTCAAGATGAACTATTTCCACTGGCACCTCACCGACGACCACCTCTGGACCATCGAAGTAAAGAGATACCCCCGCCTCACCGAGGTAGGTTCGGTACGCCACAATGCCGACGGCTCCATACACCGGGGATTTTATACGCAAGAGCAGATTAAAGAGGTAGTCGCCTATGCGGCCGACCGCTTCATCACCGTCATCCCCGAGATTGAGTTGCCGGGTCACGCCCTGGCCGCCCTCACCGCCTACCCCGAATACTCCTGTACCGGCGGCCCGTTTGAGCTGCGCAACAAGTGGGGCGTGGAAGACAACGTCTATTGTGCCGGCAACGACAAGACTTTCGAATTTCTCGAAAACATTCTCGACGAGGTGATTCCCCTCTTCCCGGGCAAATATGTACACATCGGTGGCGACGAATGCCCCAAAAAGAGATGGGAAGCCTGCCCCAAATGCCAGAAACGTATCCAAGATGAAAATCTGAAAGACGAACACGAACTGCAAAGCTACTTTATCCACCGCATCGAGAAAATCATTCTCGAACACGGCAAGGCCATGATTGGCTGGGACGAGATACTCGAAGGCGGACTGGCCCCCTCGGCTACCGTCATGTCGTGGCGGGGCGAAGAGGGCGGTATCGCAGCCGCTTCGATGGGACACGACGTGATTATGACCCCCTCGCCGTGGCTCTATGTCGATGCCGGTCAAGGAGCCGTCGAGGCCGAGCCCATCGCCATCAAGTTTGCCATCATGCTCGACAAAATCTACAACTACGACCCCTCGTCCGAAAAGATTCCCGAGAACCTGCGCCACCATGTACTGGGCGCCCAGTGCAACATGTGGACCGAATATGCCGTCACGCCCGACTATACCGAGTATCTGCTCTACCCGCGCATGCTCGCTCTGGCCGAACTCGACTGGACTCCCAAAGAGAAAAAGGACTATAACTCGTTTGCCCGTCGCCTCGACTCGCAACTGGTACGGCTCGACATGCACCACATCAACTACCACATTCCCCTGCCCGAAGGGCCCATGGCCAACCGCATCGCCTTTACCGACCAGACGACACTGACCTTCCACAACAGCCGCAACTACCCCATGGTCTATACTACCGATGGCAGCGAACCGCAGGCCGGGTCGACCCGATATGAGAATCCGTTGACCTTCGACCGCAACACGACCTTGAAAATCGCTACGCTGCTCCCCTCGGGGAAATTGAGTACGACCCGTACCCTCGAGGTGGTTCGCGAGCCGCTCATGCCGGCAACCGACCAGGCTACCCAACCGGGTATCGAACGGCGACGCACCGAAGGTAACCTCTACTTTGTAAAAGACTTGGAGGGGGCCTACTGGACCGAGCCTCAAGTGGTCAAGGATTTCAGCCTCAAGACCAGTGGCGACGAAAAGGGGGCCTACTGCTACACGGGCTACTTCGAAGTCCCGGCCGACGGTATCTACTACTTCTCTTCCGAGATGGACGAACTGCAAATCGACGGACGGGTGGTCATCAGCAACGACGGCCGACTCGTGCGCCACTCGCACACCCGCAACTCGGTAGCCCTGCAAAAGGGCAAACACGCTTTCCGACTGCTGATGATCAACAACAACATCGGCGGCTACCTGCGTGCCTGGAACAACAAAGGGTTTATATTCGCACCCGAAGGTGGTACGTTGGCCCTGCCCGACCCGGCTACACTCTCTCACTAATCATAAAATCGGCAATTAAAAAAAGAGCGGGGAACCAGCGATGGCTCCCCGCTTTTCATAACGAGTCGGTTCGACACTGCCGCCTGTCGAAAACTTTGTTTTCGCTCTCGTCTCTTGTATCTTTGAATAAGACAGGAGGCGGTTCAGCATAAAAATCAAGTAAACTTGTTTTTCTACTTTCGCCTTTTCGTATCTTTGTAAAAAATAGCAGGCTATGAAGAAAGATAACTATTCACGCAAGGTCCCCGGCTGGTTCAAGGTGTTGATACTGATAACGGCTCTGCCGATTTTCGCCTGGCCCTGGTTGATGAGTCGGGCCACGTCGGCCTTTACCGAGAGCGGTATGGACGACAGTCTGCCGTGGACATTTGTCATGCTTATGCCCCTTTACGTCGTGCTCTCCACCTGGATCAGTTACCGGGTCTATGCCTCCCGACCCGAGGTGTCGTGGATTTTGCAGGCATTGCAAATTCTGGTCTATATAGCCTTGGCCATACTGGTAGCATAGCACTGAGGCCCATGACTTAAGGATTATAAAGGTCGGGGTTGGAGAAGTTGATAATCTCCATCACCATTTCGTAGGCCTGACGAGCCGGACTCTCGGGATTGATTTCGGTCGCTTTCAAATAATTCTCAATCGCCAATTTCCAGTTCCCCTGTTTCCAGAAGAGGGCCCCTTTCAGGTAATAGGCCCCATCGTCCTGCGGGTCGCAAGCCAAGCGTTCTTCGAGGTGAACGAGTGCCTTCTCCAACTCGTTTTCACCAATCATTCGATTTATATCTTCTATTGAAATCATATCCATTCCAAATTATTGTGTAACAAAGATAGTGAAAAGCACTGCAATGGCAAAAAGAGGACAAAGTTTCGCTCTTGCTTTTGCCGAATGGCTACACGACCCTTATCCTGGGTATGAACAACTGCGACAGTGGAACTCACGGAATTAAAAATCGCACAATCGCTATCTATTTAAAAGATAACGGAATTGAGATTAGAAAGTAAAAAGGGTGTCAATATAAAAAATTGATGTACCTTTGCCCCCGAAATTCTAACACACAAAAAACTATGTCTACTTATACCGAAGATACTCGTAAAGTAACGACTCACCGCCTGATGGAGATGAAGCTCCGCGGCGAAAAGATTTCGATGTTGACCGCCTACGATTTCTCTATGGCGACTCTTATAGACCAGGCCGGTATCGATGTCATTCTGGTTGGCGACTCGGCTTCCAACGTGATGGCGGGCAATGTGACCACGCTGCCCATCACCCTCGACCAGATGATTTATCACGGCAAGTCGGTGGTACGTGCCGTCAAACGGGCGCTGGTGGTTGTCGACATGCCCTTCGGGTCGTACCAGGGCAACTCGAAAGAGGCTGTGGCCTCGGCCATCCGCATCATGAAGGAGACGCACGCCGACTGTGTGAAGATGGAGGGCGGAGCCGAAATACGCGAATCGGTAGAGCGCATACTCAGTGCCGGTATCCCCGTGATGGGTCACCTGGGCCTCACACCCCAGTCGATCAACAAATTCGGCACCTATACCGTACGTGCCCGCGAAGAGGCCGAAGCCAAAAAACTGATCGAGGATGCCCATCTGCTCGAGGAAATCGGCTGCTTTGCCCTCGTACTCGAGAAGATTCCCGCCACGCTGGCTACCCGCGTGGCCGAGGAGCTGACCATCCCCGTAATCGGTATCGGTGCCGGTGGCGGTGTAGACGGCCAGGTGCTCGTGATGCACGACATGCTGGGTATCAACAAAGGGTTCTCGCCCCGCTTCCTTCGTCGGTATGCCGACCTGAGCACTACCATCACCGAAGCGGTTCAGGCCTATATAAAAGATGTAAAGACGCGCGACTTCCCCAACGAGAAGGAGCAATACTAAAAACGGAAACGCAAAAGGAGTTGTGTCGCAGGGCACAGTTCCTTTTTGCTTGACCGGGGGCCATGTGGCCCGAACCGCAAACGGCACCGGCACAACCACCTGCCGTCACAACCGAAGGCCGGTTACCGGCGCTCACCCCCTGCAAACTCCAGCCCAGCCACAAATCGGGGCATGGACAAGAAGACATTCATCACACCATTTGCCAGATAGTATCTTATGATCAAGAACCGTAATCTTTCACTCGACCTGTTGCGGGTCATTGCCTGTTACCTGGTCATGCAACAACATGCCAGCGAGTATTACTACATTGGCGACCAACTCAGTGTCGTCACCGGTAGCAACACCTTCTGGATAGGTATCATCACCTCGCTATGCCGCACGTCGGTACCCCTGTTTGTCATGCTGTCGGGATTTCTGCTGCTCCCGATGCAAGACTCCATCTCCCGGTTCTTCCGCAAGCGGTTCACCCGCATCGTCTACCCCTTTGTCGTCTGGTGCGTCATCTACGCCATCTACTTCATGGCTACACGGGGCGAGTCGGTGGGCGACCTGGCTCTGCACATCCTGCACATCCCCGTCAACTTCGGGTGCGAGATAGGCCATCTGTGGTATATCTACATGCTCATCGGGCTCTACCTGGTTGTCCCCATCATCTCGCCCTGGCTCGAACGGGCCGGCAAACGCGAACTGGAAGGCTACCTGGCCCTGTGGACTCTCACCACCTTCCTCCCCTACATACACCTGGCCTACCCCGAAGTGCTGGGCGAGGCCTTCTGGAACGACACCCCCCTGCTCTACTACTTCACCGGGTTTATCGGCTATTTCATTCTGGGGTATTACCTGCGAAGATACGGCTACCCCTCGGCACTCCTCTCGTGGGTATTGCTCGTGGCGGGTTACGCTGTCACGGCCGGCCTCTTCTGCGCACGCATCGATACCGTAGCCACCATTCCCGAGCTGGAACTCAGCTGGCGCTTCTGTACCGTAAACGTACTGATGATGTCGTTGGGACTCTTCTCGCTCATCGGCCGGCTGAAACTGAACGGGCAAAGCCGGGGGGCGCAGCTCCTCACCGACATCTCGGTCAAAAGCTACGGTATGTACCTGGCCCACATCATCGTGCTCAACTTCTACTACGACCTGATTCACCCCCTTGCCCAGGCAGCCTACATAGCCATACCCCTCATAGCCGTGTGCACCTTCGTCACCGTCTACCTGCTGGTGAAGGTGATAGCCTGGCTGCCCAAGAGCAAATACATCATCGGATAAGGCCGTCGGGGACCCGACACTACTTCGAGCCCGACTGCTCCTGCGCCTTGAGCAGATCTCTGATTTCGGTCAGCAGCTTCACCTCGGCCGAAGGTTCGGGCGGCGTAGCAGCCGCCTGAGCTTGCGCCTGCGCCTTGCGTTTGGCCGTGAGCCGCGTGATGAGTTTGATGAAGAGGAAAATCGAGAAGGCGATAATCAGGAAGTCGAACGTCATCTGCAGGAAGTTCCCGTAGTTAAGCGTCACGGCCGCCTGTTCCACGCCGTTGACCTCGCGCGGCGCCTTCAGCACCCACTTCAGGTCGGTGAAGTTGACACCCCCTACCAGCACACCCAGGAGCGGCATGATAATATCGGCCACCAGCGAAGAGACAATTTTGCCGAAAGCCCCCCCGATAATCACACCCACGGCCAAGTCGATGACGTTGCCACGCATCGCAAAGTTTTTAAAGTCGGTCCAAAAAGAACTTTTCATAACGGTACATTTTAGTATTACAGATAGATTACTCACATTCAAGGATATGCAAATAAAGAAATTTTTCTTTTATTTTCACATTCGCATACATTGTATTCAAAAAAAATATATACCTTTGCAGTGCAATTTTAGGAGCAAAGTATAAAATTATGAAATATAAAATTGCCTTTTTGCTGGTTTTGCTTGCCCTGATGAGCAGTTGCGCCACTCCATGCGGTTGTTAAACAATATGGCAAGAGCAAATGTTTTTAAGGCAGCGGGTCGGAAAAGAGAAAAAACGCGAGACATTATTTTTATTCAATAAACACTTAAAGTTTTATTACAATGATTAAAGTAGGTATCAATGGTTTTGGCCGCATCGGACGTTTCGTTTTCCGTGCAGCACAAACAAGAAACGACATCCAGATCGTAGGTATTAACGACCTTTGCCCGGTTGACTATTTGGCATACATGTTGAAATACGACACGATGCACGGTCATTTCGATGGCACGATCGAGGCTGATGTTGAGAAAAGTCAATTGATCGTAAACGGTAAAACGATTCGTGTTACCGCCGAAAAGAACCCTGCCGACCTGAAATGGAACGAGGTAGGTGCTGAATATGTAGTAGAATCTACCGGTCTCTTCCTGACCAAAGAAAAAGCTCAAGCTCACATCCAAGCTGGTGCCAAATATGTAGTTATGTCGGCTCCTTCGAAAGATGATACCCCCATGTTCGTTTGCGGTGTAAACGAGAACACTTACGTTAAAGGTACTCAATTCGTATCGAACGCTTCTTGTACGACCAACTGCTTGGCTCCTATCGCCAAAGTATTGAACGACAAATTCGGTATCCTCGATGGTCTTATGACGACGGTTCACTCGACGACGGCTACTCAAAAAACCGTTGACGGTCCTTCGATGAAAGACTGGCGTGGTGGTCGTGCCGCTTCGGGCAACATCATCCCCTCTTCGACGGGTGCTGCCAAAGCCGTAGGTAAAGTTATTCCTTCGTTGAATGGCAAACTGACCGGTATGTCGATGCGTGTTCCGACTCTGGATGTTTCGGTTGTTGACTTGACGGTTAACTTGGCTAAACCGGCTACTTATGCCGAAATCTGCGCCGCTATGAAAGAGGCTTCGGAAGGCGAACTGAAAGGTATCCTCGGTTACACCGAAGACGCAGTTGTATCTTCTGACTTCCTGGGCGATACTCGTACTTCGATCTTCGATGCCAAAGCTGGTATCGCTTTGACCGACACGTTCGTAAAAGTTGTTTCTTGGTATGACAACGAGATCGGTTACTCGAACAAAGTTCTCGACCTGATCGCTCACATGGCTAAAGTAAACGGCTAATCATTATCCACACGATAATACATAAGAAAGCCGACCCTTTATCGGGGTCGGCTTTCTTCGTCTCAATCCGACAGGTACACCCTCGCCATATACCCTTGAAGGCATCCTTCTTTGTGCCACGCCACACCTCTCGGATTTACCGGTCTCACACATATACAACACCATAGCTCGACAAAAAGTTATTCAGCACGGGCAGTATTTCGCCCACAGCCTTGCCCATGTTGCCGGTTACCCGCACCGGCATATCGGTGTACTGCGGCTCGATGCCGCAAATCATCGATACCGCCCGATGCTCTCGCTCGGTCAGCCCAATCTCACACATCAGCATGTAGGCCACGCCGTCAAACTCGATTTCGGCCTCGTGCCGTACCCGCTTGCGCGGTGTCTCGTCGCGCTCGTAAGCCACCAGCCAGTACGATGCCGCCAAGGCGGCCAAAGCCGGTGCTTCCCATTCGATTGTCTTCATTGTTGCTTGCTCCTTTCCTTCGACGCCACTCTGCCAGGGTATATTCACACTGCTTTTACCTGTTTTGCCCGTGTATCTCTTCCCTCTGTTTATAAATTACATAGGTAATATACCCCGGCAGAGTGTTATCAAATATGTTAATTATTAGCCTATTATTTCGTTTATTCAAAAAAAGTTCCTACCTTTGTATGTGGTAATATCACCACACAAATATACAACTCAAAATCGCATTATGCAAATTATTAAAGGTAATTTTACCATATAAATTTTATACGGCCATGAGCAACGACGATAAAATCATCAGAATCAAAGCGTTAATAGACGACCAGGGAATCACCCAGTCGGAGTTTGCCAAACGCATTGCCATCGATGCTTCCAACTTTTCGAAGCACCTGACCGGCAAATTACCCATCAGCGACTCGCTCATCAACAAAATCGTAGTCGAACTGGGCGTCTCGAAGGAGTGGCTCTGCTCGGGCAACGGCCCCATGTACGCCTCGACCAGCTCTACAACCAACGACATGCACAACCACATACGCACCCTCACCCTCCCCTCGGGAGCCATCGTACCCGAGGTGCGCAATGGCGCCAAGGTATACGGGCTCGACGTCACAGCCGGCAACTTGGGGCGTGACCGCATGTTTACCGACGACCTGGTCATCGGCAGCATCGACGTTCCCTTCATCAACCCCGATTGCAGCATCGTCAAGGTAAGCGGAGACAGCATGAAGCCGGTTATCAACAATGGAGACATGATTGCCATTCGCGAAATCAAAAATCCCAACCTCATCTTTTGGGGCCAAATCTACGTCGTACTGCTCGAAGACTACCGCATGGTCAAGTATGTGCGCAAGCACGAGAACCCCGACCGGGTAATCCTGCGCAGCGAAAACAAAGAATATGACGACATCGAAATCGAGAAGCGCGACATCTGCGACCTCTTCATCGTCGAGAATATCATACGCATCGACAATCGCATATAAGATGCAGTAAAGAAAAAAATACCAATATCAACGCCAACGAAACATTACCGAGAAATATGCTGACCTTGAAACAAGTAATCGTGGAATCGCACGACGACCTCGAGATATGGTCGTCGATTACCGTGTGGGAGGGTGCACGGCAGGAGCTGGTTATCCAGCTGGAATTTACCGACTATGACGACCCGGACCGAGAGACCAAGACGTCTGCCACACTCGACCGGGACGAGGCTGCTACCCTGGCCAAACATCTGCACATCACCGCCGAGGCTCTACCCCAGGCCCTGTTCGACAGGTATGGCGACACCTCCAATCTGGCGGTACCGTCGGAGGTCGAAGCTCTGTTCCAGGAGATACTCAACTTCATCCTCGACCACGGCGCCCGCTATCGCCTCACCCAGGAGTAGCCCTGCCATCCCCCCGGGGGAGTGAACGGCCTGCCACACACCGGCAACGCTACGAAGCACTACACCGGGGAACCCTATTTTACCCACTCTTTTACAGCAGACAGAGGGACGGGGCAGCATAGCCAAAATTGAAAACTGTGCGTCCCTATTTGTCCAGACCCTCATCTTTTAGTATCTTTACGCCCGAATGACGAGAGGTTTATATCAGGAATGAAACAGTTGCTATACATCGCTTTACTACTGTTCTCCGGCCACAGCGTGCTGGCGGCTTCCTACACCTGCCACACCGAGGCGGGCGAGCTGCAAAGTCATATCCCGACCTCCGGCGAGTCGGTCACCCAACTGACCGTCACGGGCACACTCGATGCCCGCGATTTCGCCTACATGGGCGACTCGCTCACCAACCTGAACCTCATCGACCTGGAGGGCTGCACGATTGCCGCCTACGAAAGCCGCGATACCTATCTGGGCAACCAGGCGCGTTTCGAAGCGCACACCCTGCCGGCGCACACCTTTCTCGGATTCCAGAAACTGACGATGGTAAAACTACCAAAAGGCACACAAGTCATCGGCGAGGCCGCCTTTGCCGGATGCCCGGCCCTCACCACCATCGTCTGGGGCGAGCAGTTGCGCAGCATCGGCGACCTGGCTTTCTCGGGCTGCCCGGCACTCGACACCCCGCTGCCTGCCACGTTGCGCAGCATCGGCGAATACAGTTTTGCCAGATGCACCGCCTATACCGAACTGAACCTCGAAAGCGCTCCGCTAAAGTCCATCGGAGCCAACGCCTTCGCCGGCTGTACCCGCCTGGCGGCTATCGCCTTACCAGCTTCGCTGCAAACCATTGGCGACCGTTGCTTTGCCGGCTGCTCGGCCCTCACGGCCATCGCCCTGCCCGCAGCGCTGCAATCGCTGGGTGAAGGTTGCTTCGCCTACTGCACCTCGCTCTCGCAGGTCGATATGAAGCGTATCCTGCTCACCTCGATTCCGGCCTATGCCTTCGACCACTGTACAAGCCTCACGTCGCTGCATACCCCAGCTATGACTGAAGAAATTGGCGAAGGGGCCTTCTACTACTGCACCTCGCTGCTCGACTGCACGCTACCTACCCGACTGCGCGAGATAGCCGACTATGCCTTTGCCGGATGCAGCCGGATGGAACACCTCTCGTTCCTGCCCGAAGGGCTCGAGCGGATAGGCCGGTGGCCCTTCTACGGCATGCGACAACTCTACTCGGCCACGATACCCTCGACCGTCACCTACATCGGCGACCACGCCTTCGACAGCTGTACCCGCCTGGCCGCCGTCATGGCCTACCCCACCGAGCCCCCGGCACTGGGCGAGGAGGTATTCCTCAACGTGCAGCAAGCCGACTGCGCGCTGGGAGCTCCCGACGAGAGCATAGAGATCTACCGCAACGCTCCGCAGTGGCAGGAGTTCGACATCAGGCACTTCTCCAACCGGGAAGAGATAGCCGACGACCACACCTTGCAAGTCTATTTCGAACACGAAATACTCCGGGTCAAAGCCTCCGACCCCATGCGACAAATCGCCCTCTACACCCTCGACGGGCGCGTTGTACACCGGGAGGAGGGCGAGACCTACGAGTGGGCCATCGACACCCGCTCATACACGGGACCGATATTTGTCCTGTCCATACAAATGCAATCGGGAGAGTACCGCCACCTGAAGGTGGGACGAAACCGGTAATCGCCCGCCAGGAACAAAGATGAAATTTCGACTATGGGAAAAAATAAACTGAAAAAATTCGACGATCTGCAGGGATACCCCCACGTGTTCCAATACCCCTTCGGCCTGTTGCAGGAGAAAGGATTCGAAATACAGGGCAAATGGGGCGAAACCTTCTTCAAGAATGACAACCCCATCGTGCTCGAGCTGGGTTGCGGCAAGGGCGAATATGCCGTAGGGCTGGCCCGTCGCTTTCCGCAAAAGAACTTTATCGGCATCGACATCAAGGGGGCCCGCATGTGGAGCGGTGCCAAACAGGCGCTCGAGGAGGGGATAAAGAATGTAGCCTTCCTGCGGACCAACATCGAGCTGATCGACCGCTTCTTCGGCCCGGGCGAGGTGTCGGAAATCTGGATTACCTTCCCCGACCCGCAGATGAAGAAGGTGCGCAAGCGGCTCACCTCGACCCGCTTCATGGCGCTCTACCAGCAGATACTCACCCCCGACGGGCTCATCCACCTCAAGAGCGACAGCCCCTTCATGTATACCTACACCTGCGAAATGGTGAAGGCCAACGGCTACCCCGTGCAGGTGGCTACCGACGACCTCTACCACTCGGGCATCGCCGACGACATTCTCGAGATAAAGACCTTCTACGAGCAACAGTGGCTCGAGCGGGGCATGAACATCAAGTACATCCGGTTCGTATGCCAGCCGCGCGAACAATTTGTCGAGCCCGACGTTGACATTCCCTACGACACCTACCGGAGTTTCAACCGGGGAAAACGCAGCGGCAAGCAGAGCAGTCAAGACGATACGACAACAAAATAACTTATATATCATGCAGCTATATCCTAAACTGATACTCGACGCACTGGCCAAAGTGCGTTATCCCGGCAACGGAAAAGACCTCGTCGCCAACGGCATGATCGAGGACGACATCCGCATCGACGGCAACAAGGTGAGCTTCTCCATCATCTTCGAGAAGCCCAACGACCCCTTCATCCGCTCGGTCGTGAAGGCGGCCGAAACGGCTATCCTCACCTTCATCAGCCCCGATGTCGACATCAAGGGCAACATCAACGTCAAGAGCAAACAGGTGGCCCGCCCCAACCCCGAGAACCCGCTCCCCGGCGTGAAGAACATCATCGCCGTGTCGTCGGGCAAAGGCGGCGTGGGCAAGTCGACCATCGCCTCGAACCTGGCCGTGGCTCTGGCTCGCCTGGGCTACAAGGTGGGTCTGCTCGACGCCGACATCTTCGGCCCCTCGGCCCCCACGATGTTCGACATCGAAGATACCGACGTCTACACCGAGAATATCGGCGGCCGTGACCTCATTCTGCCCGTCGAACGATACGGGGTGAAGATTCTCTCCATCGGCTTCTTCGTGCGCAAGAACGACGCCGTATTGTGGCGGGGCGGCATGGCCAGCAACGCCCTGAAGCAACTCATCACCGATGCCGCCTGGGGCGACCTCGACTACTTCGTGCTCGACCTGCCGCCGGGCACCAGCGACATACACCTCACCCTGGTACAGACTCTCGCCATCACCGGGGCCATCGTGGTCACCACCCCGCAGGAGGTGGCTCTGGCCGATGCCCGCAAAGGCATCAGCATGTTCACCGGCGACAAGGTGAATGTGCCCATTCTGGGTCTGGTCGAGAACATGAGCTGGTTCACCCCGGCCGAACTGCCCGAGAACAAATACTACCTCTTTGGCAAGGATGGCGGCAAACGGCTGGCCGAAGAGGCCGGCGTGCCTCTGCTGGGGCAGATTCCCATCGTGCAGAGCATCTGCGAAAGCGGCGATGCCGGGCACCCCGTAGCCCTCGACGATTCGGTCACCGGGCTCGCCTTCAAACGTCTGGCCGAGGAGGTGGTGAAAGCTGTCGACGAGCGCAACGCCACCCGCCCCTCGACCCAGCGGGTAGAGGTTCACAAGTAATCACAATCCGGCAGGATTGCCCCTATATGGCGAGAGCCGCTGCAAAACTCGATTCGCAGCGGCTCTCGCTCTTTTTATTTCGTTTTGGAGGGTTATACCTCACCGGCCAGCAAACGCGCTACTGTGGCCGGATAGAGCTCGTGCTCGGCCGCATGGACCAGCGTGAAGAGCTCGTCGAGGTCGTGCCCCTCGTAGGGAACGGCACGCTGGGCAATGATGCGCCCGCCGTCGACCGTCTGGTCCACGTAGTGAATGGTCACGCCAAAGACCTTCACCCCATAGTTCAAAGCCTGCTCGACGGCCCGGGTCCCGGGGAATGCCGGCAGCAACGAGGGGTGTATGTTGATGATGCGACCACCGTAGCGCGACAGCAGCGTGTCGGCCACGATGCGCATGTAACCGGCCAGACACACCAGGTCGACACCGGCCTTGTCGAGACGGTCGGCAATGGCACCCTCCATATCGGCTTTCGAGGGGTAGGATTTGGGTTGGAAGGCAAAGGTCTCCACCCCGTGACGGGCGGCCCGTTCGACTACGGCAGCCGCCGGCTTGTCGCAAACCAGCAGAACCACCTCGGCCGGAATACGGCCCGACTCGCAGGCCGTTACAATCGCCTCGAAGTTGGTACCGGTGCCGCTGGCAAATATAGCAAGACGTTTCTTTTGAGACATGACACAATTCTTTTTATCACAGGTTTACAAACAGACATGGCGCCCAAAGGCCGGTATCACCGCCGCTTCGAGCGCCATGGTATAGGTTACACAGAGAGCGGGCCAATTACTTTACCTCCCAGGTCTCTCCGTTCAACAGGAACTCACGCAGCGAATGGTAAGGCACCTTGCCGGTTACCTCTTTCACCTGGCGGGCCACCTCCTGGTCGTAGGCCGGAGCCTCGACATTGCGTATCACGCCGATGGCCAGCGGCAGTTCGTGACCGTCCATCATGGCCAGACTCTGGTGCATGAAGTTGTCGGGCGACTTGGCATCGTGTACCAGAATGTCGTCGAGTGTCACACCGTTCTCGCCGATGGTCACCGCCTTGAGCTTGTAACCGTCGAGCACGAGACCTCGGTTGTGGTCCTTGCCGAAAATCATCTTCTCGCCATGGCGCAGATGGATGGTGCGGTCGGCCCGGAACTCCTTGTCGGCCACATAGCTGTGGATGTTGTTGTTGAAGATGACGCAGTTTTGCAACAACTCTACCACCGAGGTTCCCTTGTGGCGGGCAGCCTCGACCAGCACCTCCTGCGAAACCGACAGCTCTACGTCGAGCGAACGGGCAAAGAAGGTACCGCGGGCACCAAACACGAGCTCGGCCGGGATGAAGGGGTCTTCTACCGTGCCGTAGGGCGACGACTTGGTCACAAAACCACGGTCGCTCGTGGGCGAATACTGCCCCTTGGTAAGGCCGTAGATCTTGTTGTTCATCAGCACCACGTTGATGTCGACATTCCGGCGCACCGAGTGGATGAAGTGGTTACCGCCGATAGCCAGGCAGTCGCCATCGCCCGAAATCTGCCATACGGTCAGGTCGGGGTTGGCCGTCTTCACGCCGGTAGCGATGGCAGCGGCACGGCCGTGAATGGTGTGGAACCCGTAGGTATTCATGTAGTAGGGCAGACGCGACGAGCAGCCGATACCCGAAACCACTACGGTCTTGTGGGGCGGTATGCCCAGCGTGGCCATGGCTTTCTGCAGCACGTTCACGATCGAGTGGTCTCCGCAACCGGGACACCAGCGCACATACTGATCGCTCTTATAATCTTTTGCCGTATATTCCTTTTGTTCTTCCATGTCTTATTCCTCCAAAAGCTTTGTAAAATGGTCAATCAACTCGCTCACCATAAACGGTTGGGCCTGTATCTTGTTGTAACGCAGGAAGGTCTTGCCGGGGACTTTACCCGAGAGGTAAGCCGCAAACTGACCGTTGTTCAGCTCGCACACAACCACCCGTTTGTACCGGCGGAGCACCTCCTCGGTATTCAGGGGCAGAGGATTGATATAGTTGAAGTGGGCGAATGCCACCGGTTTGCCCTGGGCATTCATGGCCTCGACGGCCGAATAGAGGTGGCCGTAGGTGCCGCCCCAGCCCACTACCAGCAGCTCGGCATCGGGGTTACCCTGCACCTGGAGCAACGGCAGGTCGTTGGCAATGTTGTCGACCTTTTGCTGGCGGGCACGCACCATCTTCTCGTGGTTGGCCGGGTCGGTAGAGATGGCGCTGGTCTTCCAGTCTTTCTCCAGTCCGCCCAGGCGGTGCATGAAGCCTTCGACGCCCGGATGTGCCCAGAAGCGTACCGAACGCTCGTCGCGGTCGTAGGGTTTCCAGGCGCCCAGTTGTTCGGGCTTCACGTAGTTGGGTTTTATTTCGGGATACTCGTCCATGTCGGGGATACGCCAGGCCGAAGAGCCGTTGCCGATGAAACCGTCGATGAGCAGGATGACGGGCGTCATGTGCTCCAGAGCGATCTTGGCAGCCTGGAAGGCCATGTCGAAGCAGTTGGTCGGAGTCGAAGCAGCCACGACCACAACCGGGCTTTCGCCGTTACGGCCGTAGAGAGCCTGCAACAGGTCGGTCTGCTCGGTCTTGGTGGGCAGACCCGTCGAGGGACCGCCGCGCTGTACGTCGATAACTACCAGCGGAAGCTCCGACATCACGGCCAGACCGATACCCTCGCTCTTCAAAGCCAGACCGGGACCCGAGGTCGAGGTCGCTGCCAGATTCCCGGCAAACGCGGCACCGATGGCGGTGCAGACACCGGCAATCTCATCCTCGACCTGAATGGCTTTTACACCCAGGTCTTTGCGTTTGGCCAGCTCGTGCAGAATGTCGGTGGCGGGGGTGATGGGATAACTGCCCAGGAAAAGGGGCAGACCCGATTTCTCCGAAGCGGCAATCAGGCCCCAGGCGGTGGCGGTGTTGCCGTTCACGTCGGTATAGATACCGGGGCGCACCTGTGCCGACTCTACCCGATAGGTCGATACCGAGGCGTGTATGTTGTGGCCATAGTTGTAACCGTCGCTCATCACCTTGGCATTGGCCTCGTAGATGGCCGGTTTCTTGGCAAACTTATTCTTCAGCAAATGTTGTGCCTGCTCCAGCGGACGGTCGAACAACCAGCAGACGAGACCCAGCGCAAACATGTTTTTGCACCGCACGATCGACTTGTTGTCGAGACCCGAGTCGGCCAACGAATCCTTCACCATCTGCGTAATGGGCACCGGCACAATCTGTGCATGCGAAAGTCCGGCCTCCTTGATGGGGTCGTCGGTCTGGAAAGCCGCCTTCTCCAAATCGCTGGCGCGGAAGCTGTCGGAGTCGATGATGACCACTCCGCCTCTCTTCACATGACGGGCATTCGTCTTCAAGGCTGCAGGGTTCATGGCCACCAACACATCGGCCAAGTCGCCCGGCGTGTGAACACCCCGTCCTATATGAACCTGAAAACCGGATACTCCACCCAGTGTGCCTTGCGGAGCCCGAATCTCTGCCGGATAATCGGGGAAGGTCGATATTTCATCTCCCATACCGGCCGAAACATTGGAAAAAATATTTCCGGCCAACTGCATGCCATCGCCCGAATCGCCGGAAAATCGTACCACGACTTCTTCCAATACTTTCACTTTCGTTTTTTCTGTCATGTTTACGTTACATTTTTAATTCAACAGAGCTGTTTTTGATTTTATATTAAAATCATTTTGACAAAGATAGTGTTTTTTTGTAAGCATTTGAAATATTTTCATAGAAATATGTAAGCAACCTTACCTCTTTCTATTTAAAACATAGCCATGAAAAGTGCCATATCGTAATAGGGCAACCCCAGACGTATGCTCAGCTCCTTGTGAGTGAGCTTCCCGCCAAACAGATAAACGGCATTGCGCAGCCGGTCGTCCGACTTGATGTGGCCGTAGAGCATGGCGGGGTCGTTGAGCGAAATGAGCAGGGGCACCAGCAGGTTGCTCAGGGCCATCGAAGCCGTCCGGGCCACGGCACTGCTCACGCTCGAGAGGCAGTAGTGCAGCACGCCGCACTGTTCATACACCTTGTTGCACGGGGCCTCGCTGCAACTCGAGGTTTCGAAACATCCCCCCTTGTCCATGCAGAGGTCGAAGAGCAGGGCGCCCCGCTTCATCATCTCGACATAGTTCATGCCCAGCCGTCCTTGGTCGGGCACCTCGGTACCGATAACCACATCGGCCGAGCGCATGGCATTTTCCAGCACATGCGGGTGCAGGTTCGAAGTAAAGACCGAGGGGCTCACCTCGAGCTGGGTAGCCCGCAGGCGATAGAAATCGTTGTCGAAGACGCGCACCAGAGCCCCCAGTCCGCAAGCCGCACGGGCTGCCGCACGACCAGCCAAGCCGCCGCCGATAATCAGCACCTCGGAGGCAGCCACACCGGGCACACCGCCCAGCAAAACCCCTTTGCCGCCACTGCGGTTGCTCAGCAGCTCCGAGGCCAGCACGATGGCGGCACGGCCGTCAATCTCGTCGAGAATATCGGCAAAGAGACAGCGCCCCTGTTCGTCGGTCACCCGATCGATGGCCACGGCAGTCACCTTCTTCTGCATCAACAGTTTGACAACCGAAGCCGACTGATACTGAGGTTGCAGCAGGGTGAGCAGGAACACGCCCGGCCGAATCAAGGCCGCCTCTTCCCCGTTCAGCGGGGTAATCTTGAGCACCACATCGCACTGGAACACCTCGGCGGCATCGACCGCCTGGGCCCCCGCTTCGGTATAGTGCAGGTCGCTGTATTTGATGCCCTCGCCCGCACCACGCTCGATGAGCACCACAAAGCCCTCCCGGGTGAGCAGCGCCACCCCCTCGGGGGTGAGGGGGAATCGTTTCTCCCCGCCGTTATGTTCGGCCGGCAACCCGACAGACAACCGACGGTTGCCCGACATCACACCCAGCAACTGTTCCTGAGGAGCCATTCCTACATTCAAACTACCCGCCATAGCTTTTTCTGTTTAATTAGATTTATCGGTACTAATATACAAATATCCTTGATAAAACGGTTCGGCCTGCCCGGTTTATTCGGCAGACTCATCGCCGGCCTCTCCCCGCATCAGTTGCGAGAGCCGCTGCACCGCCTCGTCGACCGAATGGGTCGACTCGTACTGCTCGGCATCGAAGGTGTAATCGGCCTGCCGATAGTAGGGCTCGCGCTGCGCCAGCATCCCGGCGATGCAACCGTCCAGCTCTTCGGCCGTCTTGCCGGCCACCAGGGGCCGCTTGACCCGCGCCCGCAACAACCGCCGGCACAACGTCGGTATCGAAGCCGACAGATAGACCGTGACACCCCGACTGCGCATATACTCCATATTGTCGAAGAAGCAGGGGGTACCCCCGCCCGTCGCCACCAACACGTTGTCGAACTCGGCCACCTCGTGCAGCATGCGCCGCTCAATGTCGCGGAATCCCGCTTCGCCCCGCTCGGCAAAGAGGTCGGAGACCCGCTTGCGATACCGGGCCTCGATATAGGCGTCGAGATCGATGAACTCCACATCGAGGAGCTGAGCGGCCCGCCGGCCCAGGGTGGTCTTGCCGGCTGCCATATATCCCACTAAAAAAACAGGCTTCATGGTTGTTGGGTATAAGATAGAGTATCGGTATTCCTGCCGGGGTCCGCCTCGACGGCCAGTTCGCCACCGGTCACCAGAGCCCGATGCTTGGCCCGCCACGTCTCGCCGAACTGGCTGAACTCGAACCCGGCCAGGCTCTCGGTGAGCATCTGCCGGTCGGCCTCCTTCACCGGCAGCCCCGCGATAAACTCGAGTGCCTTCTCCCGACCCTCGAGGCCCGACAGCAGCACGGCCTTGTTGAGCAGATAGTCCAGGTTGGCTGGCTCCTCCTTCAAATACGATTCGTAGAGCACCAGTGCCTGCGACAACTGGGCACGGGCATCGGCCTCGTCGCCCCGGTCGTAGGCGATGAATCCCTTCACCGTATAGAAATAGGCCTTCAAACGGTTCTTCCCGTCGGGTCCTATCTTCTCGATAGCGGTGGTCGCCGTGCGGTAGGCACTGTCGGGGAGCCACAGATTCAACTCGTTGAGCACCTTCCCGAAGTAGACGTCGATATTTCCGTCGTCGGCCTCGAGAGCCTGTTCGAGCAACCCCTGAGCTACCCTGCAATCGGCGATGGACACTCCGTCGCCCGAGAGCATCGATACCGCCTCTTCATACAGGCGGGTGCTCTCCTCCCGGTCGCTTTTGCCAGGGGCACAGGCAACGAACCCCCACAAAACGGCCCCCACGATACCACACATGACGATTTTTCTCATCTTCATTTCCTCCATTCACGGCACCCGTTCCGGCTCCAAGACCGGGCTGCCGGATTGCGATTGCCGCACTAAGCCGTGTAAAGATACGATAAATTTCCCTATTTTTGCACCAGACAACCAAATGAGATTTCAATTATGGCCAAATACAAATACTATGTCGTGTGGGAAGGTCGGGCCCGGGGCATCTTCGACTCGTGGGAAGCGTGCAAAGAGCAGGTCGACAACTTCAAAGGAGCCAAGTACAAAAGTTTCGACAGCCTCGAAGCGGCCACCGAAGCCTTCCGCAATATCCCCGACGACTTCTCGGGCGTCTTGCGCAAAATAGGTGAACGCTCGCGCGACAAGCTCGAAGCTCCCCGACTCAGTCCCGAGGTCATTGCCGACAGCCTGGCCGTCGATGCCGCCTGCAGCGGAAATCCCGGCCACATGGAGTATCGCGGTGTCGACACGAAATCGGGCATCGAGCTCTTCCACGTGGGCCCCATGATGCAGGGCACCAACAACATAGGCGAGTTTCTGGCCCTCGTTCACGGGCTGGCCTATCTGCACCAGCGCGGCTCTGCCATCCCCGTCTACTCCGACAGCCGCAACGCCATCGCCTGGGTGCGGCAAAAGAAGTGCAAGACCAAACTGACCCAAACCGCCGTCAACGCCCCCATCTTCAACCTCATCGCCCGGGCCGAACGATGGCTGCAGACCCACACCTACACCAACCCCATCATCAAATGGGAGACCGAGCGGTGGGGCGAAATCCCGGCCGACTTCGGGCGCAAATAGACCCTCTCGATTATTTTTTTCATTCCTATAAAAACTACCAGGGCTGCCTCGCATGAGGCAGCCCTGGTTTACTTTATGTTCACAACCGGCACAGAAGCCACGGAATCAACGTCTTACCACCTTGGCCGTAGTGATGGTACCCGACTCGTCGACCACCTGAACAACCAGGATGGCCGGAGTTGAGGCACCGAGGTCGAGCGTGAAGCTGGTCGCATCGGGAGCCGACTGATGGAGCAACCGTCCATAGAGGTCATAAATGCGGACGGCACTCAGCATCGTCTGACCGCTCACGACAAGCCGACCACCATAGGTATAGACCCGGACGGTATCGTCAGCACTCTCCCCGGCCAACTCGGTAATGCCGGTGCCTTGCGGTTCCTTGTATTCGCCCGACGGGATAATCTCGTAGAGGGTCGGGATATTGTGCTCGTTCCACTCGATGCGCACGGCCGTCACCATCTCGTAGTCACGCGTGTCGATGACGGTGGCCAGGTGGTCGAGCGTTCCGGCTTCCACCCATTGAGAGCCATCGTAGAGCGAGACGGCAGGCAATTCGTAGTTGGCATCGAAGGTGGTGTTGTGGTAAATCTCAACGGCCTCGATGTCCATATTCTCGATGAAGGTGTGTTCCACATAACCGGCCTCTTCGGCTCGATAGTTGGTAATCATGTTCTTGTCGGACAAGGCCGAAATCATGGCCTGGTTGTGGTCGGTAGTCTGTGTCACACGGTCTGCCATGACACAACCGAACTCTGCCACCTTGAGCCAATAGCTGCCGATGACATTGGTAATATACAGGCGGAGATACTTGCCCGTAGCGCCATTGGCATTGGTGGTGAATGAGTGGGTGTTGGCGTTAATGCCGCCACTGTCGTAGGCTGCCACCTTTGTCCAGCTCTGCCCGTCCAACGACACCTGAAACTCTCCGCTGCCGATGAGCTGGTCGTTCTCCATGAAGGTAACCGTTATCTCAAAAATAGAATGTGGCTCGGCATACTCGAGTTGCAACCAGTCGCCCACCTGCGGCTCGGCGTTGCTCCAGAAGTGCGTACCGGAGTTACCGTCCACGATATTGCCGATATTATAACTCTGGTAGGTGCCGAGCGAAGTGCTGGGTGTGGGTTTGCCTATCTCGGAGGTAGCACCTGCCACAGAGCAGGAAAATTCGGCCAGCTGCATCCAGAACGAACCTTCGACACTGGTTACCATCAGGCGGACATATCGGGCATTGGTACCATTGGCTGCACAGGTATAACGATTATTGACCAGACTGCCGTGGCTGTATTGTGCTATGGTAGTCCATTCGTTGGCGTCGGTAGAGAGTTGAATATCGGCCGTACCGGAAAGGATGTCTTTGCCCGTGAAGACGAGGGTGACGTTGTCGATCGAGTAGACATCGCCGTAGTCGAGCTGGATGTAGTGCCCCGCTGCCGTGTTCTCACCGCTCCAGAAGAAAGTACCGGTGTTGCCATCGACAGCCAGCTCGAGGGGATAAGAGACATTACCATCGGTGTAGACCTTCAGGTTTGACGTAATAGCCGGAGTGGGTACGACGATTGCGCCCGACGACAAGGAGACGGTCAGAACATCAAAGCCAAGCGATTCCGCCTCGCCGCCGGCAGTGCTGCGAACCAGACGAACGTAGGCCGCATTCTGCGACGACACGGGCAGAGTGGCTGGAGTCCATATCTTGCCATTGATCGAGGTCTCGAAGGTCACCCCTTCAGGCAACTCCATCTCGCCGACTGCCACCTTCTCGATAGCCCCGAGGTAGAGGCCCACGTAATCGCCCCCGGCCAACTCGACACCGCTCAACCCCGAGAGTGTAGCCTCGGCATCCGTCACGGTCAGGTTGAAAGCCGCCGGGTCCAGATTGGTGACAACCTGCGCCTGCTCGGGTTCCGGCCAGTCACCGGGGAGGTTGGCGCCCAGGGTCTCATACAGATAGTCCACAAACGGACGGGTGTAAGAGTTGGCCGGATGCACCTCATAGCTCACCACGTGCGAGTCGGTGCCGTAGCCCTCGAGCTCGGAGATAAAATACTGCGGCTCGATGCCCAAACCCGTATAGAGCGAAATGATGCTTGCAAACGATGTCCAAGAGTCGGAGCGGCTCATCGACTCACCATTTTCGAGCAGGTCGAGCGACTTCTGGATGATAGTGGCGTAAGCCTTCAACTTGGCACACCAGGCCTTGACATCGGTGGCGAACAGGCGGTAGTCTCGGTTGTCGCTGTTTGCCATCACGGTTTCGATATATTCGCAAGCGGCTTGCAACCGGGCCATCTCCTCGCGGATGGCCGCGCCCTCTGCCGGGAAGTTGCCGTCGCTGTATTTCGACTTGAATGCCTCATAGAGGTCGATAATCTCCTGATCTTCATAGATAGCATCGGTATAGCGGGCAAACAGCCGTATCTGGTTCGCCGTCTCGGTATCGCCCGCTTCGGCCAGGTAGTCGAAGCAGTCGTTCCAGTTTTGCATCACATCGAACTGATTGGGATTCCAGCAATAGTCTGCCAGGCCGAACAGCCCCACCTTGGCAGCCTGCGACTGCTTCTCGGGGTTGAGGATGACACCACCCAACGTGCTGATGCCACCCTTCTCGGGAACGAGGTTGTAGTGAGCCGTGAGTTCGCGCATGTAGAGGCGGTCGTCGTTGTTGTCGTTGACCGTCGCGTTCCACCAGAACAACGGGTTGCGTCCTATGTAGCCTGCCATCGCATCGCAGTCTTTCTTGTCCAGGTCGCCGCATACGGCATAACCGGTGAAACCGATGACCACGTCCTTGTCAACGCTTGCCATCTGAGTCAGATAGGAGGCCGCTCCCTGATACATCAGCGCGTATGTGGCAGGCACATAGAAAAGGGGGGCAATCTTCTCGTCCTCAGCCTGGCTGGGAAACTCCTCCTTCAGCCGCTTCTGTGTCTGGTCGGGCAGGTGGGCCTGCATCTGCGCCGACGGGTTGCGATCCATATCGTCGATACATACACTGAAAGCACGCACGCCCAGGTCGTACATGTGGTGATATTTCTGCATCAGCAACTCCACGCCTTCATCTACCGTCGCCGTGCTGGAGAAGTCCATCGACACTTGACCGCCGGGAGCCAGACCCGGATGGGCAGCCCAGACAAAGTGCACGTTGCAAGCCCGAGCAGTCTCGGCCATGCGGCGCACGTCATCTTGCGTAATCCACCCCATGCGGCGTTGCTCTTCAGTGATCTCTGTCGGATACTCCTCGGTCCAATAGCCCAGGTGATAAGGGTCCATCTTGGGCGCATAGATGAAGACGTTCATCTTGAAACGCTTGAAGAACTCGAACAGGCTGCAGTGTGCATCCACCGAATAGGGGTTGCCATAGAACCCCTCTATGGCGCCACGCCACTGACAGTGCGAGTAGTCTTCATAAGTCACCTCGTGCAGCGCAGTCCCTGCGGCCTGCTCCAGAATCTGCTCCAGGGTGGCGAAGGCATAGTATTCCGAACGCTCGCCATTGCCCAGCACCACGATGTTGCCGTCGGCAATCTGCATCACATGGGCGTCAAAGCGGTTGGGCGCCTCGGTGAACACCTCCTTGGAGACACCCCGGCTCGTGGCATAGGCATCTGCCACATCGCCCGAACCGGCCACGCCCACATACAGGTTGGTCAACCCGGGCGAAGCCGACTCGCCCAGTTGGCAGGTATACCCGGCCGCCTCCAGCACCTCCTGGATACGGTCCTTGGTCACACGACCGATGCCCGAGCCGCAAACCACGTTGATGGTCGGTGTCAACTCCACCGTGCCACTTCCTTCGGTCGTCTGCTGGGGAATGGGATAAATGGTATAGGTCTGGGCATGAGCCAAAGTCATACCTATCAGACATACAAGCAGTAATAAGACTTTTTTCATGGGATTATAGAATTTCGGTTAACAGGTATCAGCAGATTATAGTCATCTGAAAATTTGACAATTAGCGACAATCGCCATATCTCTTTCGTATGGAGATATAAAGCCATGCAAGCTGCACTCGCCATACTCGTCAGAGACAAAGTTAATGAATTGTTTCGTATGGGCGATAACTTCGGTAAGTTTTTGACCCCACAATACAAACGACAGGGGCGCCCCAAAAGAATGGGACACCCCTTGTGTATCTATATTTACCCCGGCACCAAGGCCGCAGGCAATCAGTCGATGATGTCGAAACCGCAGTAGGGAACCAGCACCTTAGGTATCTTGATACCCTCGGGGGTCTGGTTGTTTTCGAGCAGAGCTGCCACGATACGCGGCAAAGCCAGTGCACTACCGTTGAGGGTGTGGCACAGGTGCATCTTCTTGTCGGCACCGCGGTAACGACAGTGCAGACGGTTGGCCTGGTAGCTCTCGAAGTTGGAAACCGAGCTAACCTCGAGCCAGCGTTTCTGAGCGGCCGAGAATACCTCGAAGTCGAAGGTGATGGCCGAGGTGAAGCTCATGTCGCCACCGCACAGACGCAGGATGTGCCAGGGCAATTCGAGACGCTCGACCAGACTTTGCACGTGGTCCTTCATCTCCTCGAGAGCCTCGTACGAGTGGTCGGGGTGCTGTATCTGTACAATCTCTACCTTGTCGAACTGGTGCAGACGATTCAGACCGCGCACGTCTTTGCCGTACGAACCGGCTTCGCGGCGGAAGCAAGCCGAGTAAGCGGTATTCTTGATAGGCAGGTCGCTCTCGTTGAAAATCACGTCGCGGTAGAGGTTGGTCACCGGTACCTCGGCGGTAGGAATCAGGTAGAGGTCATCCTCGTTGCAGTGGTACATCTGACCCTCTTTGTCGGGCAGCTGTCCCGTGCCGTAACCCGATGCGGCATTCACCACATAAGGCGGCTGTATCTCCAGGTATCCGGCCTCACGGGCGGCGTCGAGGAAGAACGAAATCAAGGCGCGTTGCAGGCGGGCACCCTTGCCTTTGTAGACGGGGAATCCGGCACCGGTAATCTTCACGCCCAATTCGAAATCGATAAGGTCGTATTTCTTGGCCAATTCCCAGTGAGGCAGAGCATCCTCGGGCAGGTTGGGCATCACGCCACCGGTCTTCTCGACAATGTTGTCGGCAGCGGTACGTCCCTCGGGCACACCGGCATAAGGCAGGTTGGGGACAGTCAACAAAATATCGGTAATCTCTTTCTCGGCCGATACCATCGACTCTTCGAGCGCTTTGGTCGACTCCTTGATGGCAGCCGTCTGAGCTTTCACGGCCTCGGCCTCCTCTTTCTTTCCGGCTTTCATCAGTTGCCCGGTCTGGGCGGCCAATCCTTTCAGTTCGGCCAATTTGCCATCGAGTTCGGCTTGCGAAGCGCGACGGATTTTATCCAGTTCGAGTACCCGGTTGATAGCCTCTCTCCCGTCGAAATGCTTGATAGCCAACCGGCGAATCACATCTTCGGGATTCTCTTTAATGACACTAAGTGTAAGCATAGTCTAAATTTCGTATATTGTATTCTCGTTTACGACAACAGTTCTTTTACTTTGGCCGAGATGGCACGACCGTCGGCACGACCGGCCAACTGTTTGGAGGCCACGCCCATCACCTTGCCCATCTCTTGCGGTTTGGTGGCACCTACCTGAGCAATGATGGCCTTGAGGGCTTCGGTCAGCTCTTCGTCGGTCATCTGTTTGGGCAGATAGGTTTCGATAACGGCAGCTTCGGCCAGTTCGGGTTCGGCCAAGTCGGGGCGGTTCTGCTCCGAATAAATCTGTGCGCTCTCCTTGCGCTGTTTTACCATCTTGGCCAATATCTTCATCGCCGTCTCGTCCGACAGTTCGCCGTCGGCACCCTTGGCGGTCTTTGCTTCGAGAAACTCTTTCTTGATACCCCGCAGGGCTTCGAGTCTTACCTTGTCTTTTGCCAGCATGGCACTTTTGATGTCGTTGCTGACCTGATCAAATAAATTCATAATCTATACTATTTTACAGGTTTCAATCAAAACTTTATGGAACGGCGGTTGCTCGTCGGCTCCTCCTTGCGCTTCTCGCCTCCCTCGAAATTGTCGCGGAAGTCTTTGGGCCGATCGTAGGCCGGGGCATTCTCGAGCTTCTCGATCAACGCGTTGTTGTCGAGCTGGTCGGGACGCAGCACGATGTATTGCGACTGGGCTATGTGCTCGTCGGCATCGCCGCCGTACTCGCCCTTGAAGGTGAGGTCCGATACCTCGAAGCCGGTGGCCAGAATCGTGATGCGCACCTTCTTGCCCAGCGACGAATCGTGGGTATAGCCCCAGATTACCTTCACCCGTTTCTTGAAGCGGGTCATAAAGGCGTTCAGCTCCTTGGCCTCTTCGATACGCAACTCGTCGGTCTCTTCGGGCGAGAAGTAGAGGTTGAAGAGCACCCGCTCCGAGTCATAGATGTCGCTCTCCTTGAGCAGAGGCGAGATGAGTGCATTCTGTATGGCCTTGCTCATGCGGTGCTCACCCTCGCCCTCGCCGGTACTGATGACGGCGGCACCTCCGTTTTTCAGGGTAGTGCGCACATCGGCAAAGTCGAGGTTTATCTTACCGTTCTTCGACACCAGCTCGGCAATGCTGCGGGCCGCGTTGGCCAGGGCATCATCGGCTTTGGAGAAGGCATTGGTCCACGAGAGGTCGGGATAGATTTTGCACAGACGCTCGTTGTTGATTACCAGCAGGGCGTCGACGTGCTTGCGCATCTCCTCGACACCGGCAAAGGCCTGCAGAATCTTGGGCTCGCCCTCGAAGAGGAACGGTATGGTAACGATACCTACCGTGAGCATGCCCTTCTCCTTGGCGATGCGGGCCACTACCGGGCCGGCACCCGTACCGGTGCCTCCACCCATACCGGCGGTGATGAATACCATGCGGGTCTCATCCTCGAAGAGGGACGAGATGCGACCGTCCAGTTTCTCATACTCCTCGGCCAGGCGCTTGCCCTCCTCGGGCTCGCCGCCGGCACCCTCGTCGCCGATGGCCACCTTGATGGGGACCGGCGAGTCGAACATGGCCTGGGGATCGGTATTGCACAGGGCCAGACTCACGCCCTGAATATTCTGCCGATACATGTAGTTGACAGCGTTTCCGCCACCACCACCTACGCCCACGACCTTTATCTTGATAGGCTCTTCTTTCCTCTCTCCGACCCCGGGGACGATGAAGTCGGGCAACTTGGAGCTATTTATATCTACATCGTTCATAACCTTCTACTTTTAATAGTTATCGTTTTCATCATCGAGCAGAGTCTCGGCCTTCTTGACCATATCTCTCAACTTACCGAATAAGCCTGGCTTGTTGGCTTTCTCCTTTTCCTTACGCTCTTTCTCGCGTTTCTTGGCCTCTTCGGCTTCGCGTTTGCGGCGCTCCTTCTCGGCCCGTTTGCGACGCTCCTGTTCCTCTTTTTCGCGAGCCCGTTGCTCTCTCGGGTCTACGGGTTCCTCTTCCTCCTCGACCTGCGGCTCCACCTCGGGGGTCGCAGCCGGCCGGGCTATTACCTCCACGCAGTTTTCACGGCCCGAATAGAGCAGGCCCAATATCTGCAGATAGTCGGCGCTCTTCGATTGCGAAGCTACGTCGAGCAACATATCCTGACGGAGGGCACCCTTGCGAACCTTGATGTCGCACTTCTCGGCCAGGAGCTCGGTGAGGTTGGAGAGCTTGGAGGCTCCGCCCACAATCACCATGCCGGCGCCCAGGCTCTTGCGGTCGCACTTGGCATAATCGAAGTGTGCGTTCACGTTGGCCACAATCTCTTCGATACGAGCCTTGACCACCTTCGAGAGGTCGAGGCTCTTGATTTCCGAACCGCTCTCGCCGCGCAGTGTAATGTTCGACTCCTCGCCCACCATCTTGGCCGACCCCAAACGAATCTTGAACGACTCGGCCTCGGCAGCCGTCACGTTCAGCGTCATAATGTCGCGCGTGATGTTCTGCCCGCCCAGCGGTATGGTCGAGAGGTAACGCAAGAATCCATCCTTGTAAATCGAGACGGTAGTCGTGTCGGCCCCAAAATCGACCAGCATGACACCGGCCTGACGCTCCTCGTTGCTCAAGGCCACATAGGCGGTCGAGAGGGCCGTGGGTATATAATGAGCCACCGTCAAATCGCCTTGGAAACAGCGGGCGGCACTTTTCTTGAGTTCGTCGCGGGCCACAATCAGCTTCACGCCCATCTTCAGGCTCGAGCCAACCAGCTCTTCCCGACCGATGCGCGGCTGATCGTCGACCGTCACTTCGGTGCGAACCACCTCCAGAATATCGGCTCCGGCGATAGGCATCTCGCGGGCCTCCTCCTGCAGGTGTTTGATTATATCTTCGTTGATGAGCGTACCCTCGGGATAATCGCGGCTGATCAGATGATCCTCAGCATGGAGCGACTGACCGCTGATGCCGACATAGACCTGCTTGATCTTCTTCGAGGTCCCTATGCGGTTACTCAGTTTGACTATCAGGCGTCTGATTTTTGCCGATACTTCGTCGGGGCGAACCACGAAACCGCGTTTCACACTCCCGCTCAACGATTCGGTATCTACGCCAAGCACAGTAACAACCCCCTTGAGAGAACGGGTTGCTATGGCTCCTCTTATCTTCGAGCTCCCGATCTCAATAGCTACTATGTATCTCTCCGTATCCATATCTTTCTCTATTAGTTTTTATTTCACCACTTTTTTCTACGCGTACAAACCACCTGATTCTTAAACTTCAGTGAAACGGTGTCGTACATCGTCCAACCGGTCTTGCTGAATACATCCTTATAGACCAGCATCAGATTGTCGAACTTCGTCTCATAATCCTCCACCGAGCCCAGCAGAATCGTCTGCTTGCCGACCCGGGGCACCAACTCCACTTCATGACGCTCATTGACATAAATTTGTTCAATCTGAGCATTCCAAAAAGGATGCCCGTAAATATACCGGGCCATCGGCAACAGGTCGAGATAGGTCAGCGTACTGTCTACCTGCCCGGTCACCAGAGGCAACGGGGTGCGATACTGCGCCACGGCAACAATGCGATGCCCTTCGGTATCGACGTAATAGTTGCTGCCATTGGCCATCACCCGCATTACGGGAATGCGCTGGGTTACCTTCACACACACGGTGCCCCCTACCTCCTTGTAACACTCGACCGAACCTAACACGCCATTCAGCATGAGGGTTCGCTCCATATCTTCGGTATTGACCTCCCCCATCGGTTTTCCGCAGGGGTCCAAATCGTACTCTTCGATATATCTATATACATCGGCCGGTGAGATATAGTGATGCGTAGCACTGTCCAGGACCTCGACCTGCAAGTCGAGACACTTCTCCTCGGCCGCATGCGAGCGGAGGACAAAGAACGCGACAAACAGGTAGACCACAAGCACTACCATCAACAGAAATCTCAACAAGACCTTCATTTTGCCTCCACGATTGATGCTATCTCGGGAAGCAGACGATCTATATCGCCGGCTCCCATCGTCAATAAAATGTCAAAGTTACACTCTTTTATCCGTTCTAACAACTTTTCGCGCAAACAAAGTTCTTTATCTCTGCATGTTATCCGGTCGAAAATAAGTTGCGACGTGACTCCCGGTATAGGCAATTCGCGAGCCGGATAAATATCGAGCAGTATCACCTGGTCGGCCATCGACAGCGCCTCGGCAAACTGGGGCGCAAAATCGCGGGTGCGACTATACAGGTGGGGCTGGAAGATAACCGTGAGTTTACGCCCGGGATAGAGGGCCCGTACCGAACGGATACTGGCTTTCAGCTCGTCGGGGTGATGGGCATAATCGTCTATCATCACGCGGTCGTCGCGTTTCACCCAGAACTCGAACCGCCGCTTGGCTCCCTTGAACGAGGCCATGGCCCGCCGCATGTCGTCGTCGGCCACCCCGTTCAACCGGGCTATGGCCATGGCGGCCACGGCATTCTCGATGTTGATGTCGACGGGGACACCCAGCTCGACATCGGTCACCACACCGTCGGGGGCTACGAAGTCGAAGAGAATCGTACCGTTGCCCACCCGGATATTATCGGCGTGGAAATCGCCGCCGTCGCGGGCCGAATAGGTGTAGACCTTCACCCCCTCCTGCACACGGGGCACCAGCTTGATACCCTTCTTGATGACCAGACAGCCACCCGGCTGGATGAGCGAGGTGAAGTGTGCGAAGCTCTCGAGATAGGCCTCCTCGGTACCGTAGATGTCGAGGTGGTCGGGGTCGGTAGCCGTCACCACCGCCATATAGGGGTGCAACCAGTGGAACGAACGGTCGTACTCGTCGGCCTCGATTACCGTGAAGGGCGAGTGGTCCGACAGGATGAGGTTGCTGTTGTAGTTGCGCAGGATACCGCCCAGGAAGGCGTTGCACCCGACAGGCGACTCGTGAAAGATGTGGGCCGCCATGCTCGAGGTGGTCGTCTTGCCGTGCGTACCCGAGAAGCAAAGCCCCTTGCTCGACTGGGTGATGAGCCCCAGCAGCTCGGCCCGTTTCACCACCTTGAAGCCGTGCTCTCTGAAGTAGACCAGCCCGGCATGTGTGGCGGGAATGGCCGGGGTATAGACGACGAGCGTCGTTTTCGGGTCGCGGCAATAGTCGGGGATGAGGTCGACCGACTCGTCATAGACAATCTCGAGCCCCTCGCTCTGCAAGGCTTCGGTCAGGGGCGACGAGGTGCGGTCGTAACCGGCCACCCGGTATCCCTTTGCCAGGAAATAACGCACCAGCGCACTCATACCTATGCCGCCGGCACCTATGAAATAAAGCGAACTGTACTGTTTCATTTTTTATCGACTATGTCAAATATTATATCGGCAATACGCGCGGCCGAATCGCGCTGAGCCAGTTTCGAAATCTGCCGGCTCATCGACTCCAGACAATCCTCGTCGTTCACCACCGAGAGGGCGCAGGGCATCAACCGCTGACGGGCCTCGGCGTCGCGCACCAGAATGGCGGCTCCCTTCGACGAGAGGGCCTCGGCATTCTTGGTCTGGTGGTCTTCGGCTACATTGGGCGAAGGTACCAGAATGGCCGGCTTACCCAACAGGCAGAGCTCCGAGATAGAGCTGGCTCCGGCCCGCGAAATCACCAGGTCGGCAGCCTTGTAGGCCAAGTCCATGCGAGCTATAAAGGGCATCTGTTTGATGCAGGCCGGGTCGCCCGCCGCCTTCAATGCGGCGCGGGCCTTCTCGTCGAACCGCTTGCCGCACTGCCAGATAAGCTGCACGCCGCTCTTCACGATTTCGGGGATAGACTCGACAACGGCCGTGTTGAGGGTGAGAGCCCCCAGACTGCCGCCGATGAGCAGAATGGTCTTCTTGTGCGGGTCGAGCCCGAAGAAGTCGAACGCCTCGTCGCGAGTGAGCCGGTCGTTGCACAAGTCCTGCCGCACGGGGTTCCCCGTAAGCACTATTTTACCGGCGGGGAAAAACCGCTCCATCCCCTCATAGGCCACACAGATGGTGTGCGCCTTCGAAGCCAGCAGTTTGTTGGTGACACCCGCATAGGAGTTCTGCTCCTGAATGAGGGTGGGCACCCCCCGGCGGGCTGCCGCCCACAGCGTGGGACCGCTGGCATAACCGCCTACGCCCACGGCAATATCGGGGTTGAACCCGCGCACAATCTGGCGGGCCAGCCGCAGGCTCTTGCCCAACCGCCACAACACCTTGAAGTTGGCCAGCAGGTTGCTGCGGTTGAAGCCGCTCACGGGAAGCCCTTCGATGCGGTATCCGGCAGCCGGTACCTTCTCCATCTCCATCCGGTTCTCGGCCCCGACAAACAAGATGTCGGCCTCGGGGCAACGGGCCTTTATCGCATTGGCAATGGATATGGCGGGGAAGATGTGCCCCCCGGTACCACCGCCGCTTATCAATACTCTGATTGCTCGTTTCATCATAGCCTCCTTATGCTAAATTGGTGGGATTGGCGGCCTGCAAATCTTCGGGCAAACCGCTCTCCCGTTCCGACTTGATATTTGCTCCTGTATCTTTCACGGCATACCGGCTCACGCTGAGCATGACCCCGAAGGCAAAACTCATCATCCATATCGAGGTTCCGCCCTTACTGATGAGCGGCAGCGGCTGGCCCGAAACCGGGAATACCCCTACCACGATAGCCATGTTGAAGAGAGCCTGCAACACAATCATCACCGCCATACCCATCACCAGCAGGGCCGGGAAGGCTTTGGTGCATCGCCGGGCAATGAGCCCCGCCCGCGCCAGAATCATGAGATAGACCAGCAATAGCCCTACCCCGCCGACCACAAAACCCAGGTCTTCGATGATGATGGCATAGATATAGTCCGAGAAAGCCAGCGGCAGCCGCGAAGCCTCCCGACTGTTGCCGGGCCCTACACCGGTGATACCACCGTGGGCCATCGCCATGGCAGCCCGATGCTCCTGACGGTTGGCATCGGTCGTCTCTTTCTCATACTCGGGCGTCGAGTCGAAGAAATCTTCCAACCGGCTCTTCCACGTAGAGCTTCGCTGGATAAGCACATCTTTCTTCTCACCATCCTGGACCGTCTGTTCCTGCTTGTTGAAGAGTTCACTCTCGGTCAGAATATCCTTGGCCTGCATCACGGCCAGTGCCAGGACGAGATAGACCAGAAAGATAATGCCCAACTTGTACCACTCCACACCGCCTATCAGCATCATGCACACGCTGATGCCGATAAACAGCAACGTGTTAGTGAGCCCCTGGGTAAACAGCAGACCGCTGAAGATGGTCACCAGCACCACGACCAGCACCACTCCCTTCGTGTTCACCCCTCGCTTGATTTGCGACTTGGCCAGCACGGTTGCCATGGCCAGCACGATGGTGACCTTGGCCACCTCCGAACCTTGCAGCGAGACTCCCCACACCGTGATGGTACGCTTGGCCCCATTGAGCATGTCGCCCCAAAAGAGAATGCACACCAGCAACACGATGGCCGCCGGTATCATCAGATAGGCCATCACCTTGAACCACTTGTAGTGCACCCTCGAGGTCACATAGGTTATCAGGAATCCCGAAAAGAGAAGCAACACATGCTTGATAATAGGGGTATAGACATCGCCTCCCATAATCTCCCGGCTGATGGCACTATATACCTCGACCACCGAAACGATATACAGGATGATGATGATGCCCCAAATGTAGGGATCGCTCCTCCTCGGTTTCTCAACTGCCTCTTCTTTCATCATTTCGTTCTCGTTTTATAAAGCTCTTACACACGCCTTGAACTGGTCGCCCCGGTCTTCGTAGCTTTTGAACAGGTCGAAGCTGGCACAGCAGGGCGACAGCAACACGGTATCGCCCGGCGAAGCGAGGGCATACGATTTGTCTACGGCCTCTTTCATCGAGCGGGCCTCGGTGATATAGGGCACCTTTCCCTCGAAGAAGGCGTGCAACTTGCTGTTGTCGACCCCGAGGAACACCAGCGCCTTCACCTTATCGCGCACCAACTGCTCGATTTCGGTATAGTCGTTACCCTTGTCCTTGCCGCCCAGAATGAGCACCACGGGGGTCTTCATACTTTCCAGTGCATACCAGCACGAGTTGACATTCGTAGCCTTCGAGTCGTTGATGAACTGCACACCCCGCACCGAAGCAACCCGTTCGAGCCGATGCTCTACCGACTCGAAGTCGCTCAATGCCTTGCGTATGGTCTCCTTCTTCACATTCAGCAGGCAGGCCGACAGGCCGGCAGCCATCGAGTTGTAGAGGTTGTGGCGGCCGTGCAGCGACAGTTCGTCGGCCTTCATCGTGAGTTTCTCCTCGGGGGTGTCGAACGTCAGCTCCCCGTGGTCGGTATAGGCCTGCGTGCCGGGCTCGTGCGTCTCGGCAAAGGGGTAGCGTTGCGACTGGAGGGTGAGGGTCGACAGCTTCTCGTTGATGACGGGGTCGTCGTTCCAGTAGATAAAGGCGTCGTCCTCGGTCTGGTTGCGTATGATGCGGAACTTGGCGTTCACATAGTTCTCCATCTTGTAGTCGTAGCGGTCGAGGTGGTCGGGCGTGATGTTGAGCAGCACGGCGATATTGGCCTTGAAGTCGTACATGTTGTCGAGCTGGAAACTGCTCAACTCGATGACGTAGTAGTCGTAGTCGCAGGTAGCCACCTGCAGGGCCAGACTCTTGCCCACGTTACCGGCCAGGCCTACCTTTAACCCGGCACTCTTTAGAATATGGTAGGTGAGCAGGGTCGTAGTCGTCTTGCCGTTGCTGCCGGTAATGCACACCATACGGGCATGCGTATAGCGACCGGCAAACTCGATTTCGGAGATAACGGGGATATTCCGCTCGCGCAGAGCCACAATCATGGGGGCATTCTCGGGAATGCCGGGACTCTTGACTACCTCGTCGGCATTCAGTATCAGCTCGGGGGTATGGTGACCCTCTTCCCACGCAATACCGTAGTGGTCGAGCTGCTGTTTATATGAGTCTTTGATCGACGACATATCCGAAACGAATACATCGAAACCCTTTACCTGAGCCAGCACGGCGGCTCCCGCACCGCTCTCACCAGCTCCCAACACTACAATTCTCTTTTTCTTTTCCATATCGAAACAACCTTTCTAACGCATTTTCAGCGTAATTATGGTAATAGCTGCCAGCATGAGACAGACAATCCAGAACCGAACGACGATTTTCGACTCGGGCACAGCTTGCAGCGGTTTTTGTATCAAGGCGTTGATACCCGCATTTCCCGGTTTCTGGAAATGGTGGTGCAACGGTGTCATCTTGAAGATACGGCGACCCTCGCCATACTTGCGCTTGGTTATCTTGAAGTAGGCGACCTGCATCATTACCGACAGGTCCTCGACAAAGAAGATAGCGCACAAGATGGGGATAAGCAGCTCTTTGTGTATGCACAAGGCAAAGACGGCAATGATACCGCCCAGCGTGAGGCTGCCCGTGTCGCCCATGAATACCTGGGCGGGATAAGCATTGTACCACAGGAAGCCGATAGTGGCCCCCATGAAAGCACTGGCAAACACCACCAGCTCTTCACTGCCCGGTATATACATTATATTTAAATAGGAGGCATAGGCTATGTGACCCGACAGGTAGGCCAGAATACCCAGCGTAAGCCCCATGATGGCCGAGGTGCCCGTAGCCAGACCGTCGAGACCGTCGGTCAGGTTGGCTCCGTTCGATACGGCAGTCACCACAAAAATGGTGAGCAGGATGAAGATAATCCAGCCGCCGGTCTGGGCATGCTCGCCCAGGAAGGGCACCAGGTCGGCATAATCGAGGTTATTGTTTTTGAAGAAGGGGATGGTCGTCTGGGTCGACTTGATATTCTCAGATTCGTACTTGACCACCTCGGTATCGGTACCGGGAGCCTGTACGGCCACATTTTCACGAATCACCACATCGGGACTCAGATAGAGCGTAAGTCCCACGATGAGCCCCAGCCCCACCTGACCTACAATCTTGAACCGCCCGTGCAGCCCCTCCTTGTCTTTTTTGAATACCTTGATATAGTCGTCGAGGAAACCTATGGCTCCCAGCCATACGGTGGTGATGAGCATCAGTATCATGTAGATGTTGCCCAGCCGACCCAGCAACAGACAGGGTACCAGTATGGCAATAATGATGATGATACCTCCCATCGTGGGGGTACCCTTTTTGGCCATCTGACCTTCCAGCCCCAGGTCGCGCACAATCTCGCCGATTTGCCGCAACTGCAACCGGTTGATAATGCGCCTACCGATAATCGTGGCAATGAAGAGCGACAGGATAAAAGCGGCTACCGACCGGAACGAAATGTACGAAAACAGTCGTGCACCCGGAATATCGAATATCGATTCGAGATATTGAAACAGATAGTATAGCATAGTCTCTTTATTCGCAATTAGTCGTTAAGCCTGCTCTTCGGCAAACAGTTTTTCTACCTCTTCCTTATCGTCGAAGTGGTGTTTTACCCCCTCGATTTCCTGGTAATCCTCATGCCCCTTGCCAGCCACCAGTATCACATCGCCAGGATTGGCAAACTGTGTGGCGGTGCGAATGGCTTCGCGACGGTCCACCTGGGTCAAGGTCTTGCGGCGTTGCTCGGCATCGAGCCCGGCCAGCATGTCGTTGAGAATGTCGTTGGGATTCTCGAAGCGGGGATTGTCGGAAGTGAGAATCACCCGGTCGCTCAGGTTCACCGCTTCGCGGGCCATCATGGGCCGTTTGCCCTTGTCGCGGTTGCCGCCGGCACCCACCACGGTGATGATGTGTCCCCGGTTGCCCAGCACCTCACGGATAGAGGTAAGCACATTGTTCAGCGCATCGGGGGTGTGTGCATAGTCTACGATTACGGTATATCCGCGCGACGAGTGCAGGGTCTGGAACCGCCCGGCCACAGGCACCAGCAGGCTCATCTTGCGCAACACCTCGTCGGGGTTCTGCCCCAGCAGACAGGTAGCTCCGTAGACGGCCAGCAGGTTGTAGGCATTGAACTTGCCCACGAACATCACCTCTACCGTCTTGCCGTTGATTTCGAGGGTCATGCCGTCGATACGGCTCTCGATGATCCGGGCCTTGAAGTCGGCCATCGTCCGCAACGAGTAGGTATGCTTCTCGGCCCGCGTGTTCTGCAACATCACCAGGCCCGACTTGTCGTCGATATTGGTCAAGGCAAAAGAGCCCTCGGGCAGTCCGTCGAAGAACGACTTCTTGGCCTTCAGATAGGCCTCTACCGTCTTGTGATAGTCGATGTGGTCGCGTGTCAGGTTGGTAAAGATAGCCCCGTCGAAATCGAGCCCGGCAATGCGGTGCTGGGCTGCCGAGTGCGAACTCACCTCCATGAAGGCATACTGGCAACCGGCATCGACCATCTCGCGCAACAGACGGTGCAGATGCAACGGGTCGGGGGTGGTGTGGGTAGCGGGAACCTTCACCGTATCGATGTAGTTGCACACCGTCGAGAGGAGTCCGGCCTTGTAACCCAGCGAGCGGAACATCTCGTACAGCAGTGTGGCCGTGGTCGTCTTGCCGTTGGTACCGGTTACCCCCACCAGCGTAAGCTCGCGCGAGGGATTGCCATACCAGGCCGAAGCCAACAGACCGAAGGCTACCGCACTGTCATCGACTTTTATATACGACACCTCGCCATTCAGCTCGGTGGGAAACTCTTCACAAACAATCACCTTGGCCCCCTGTGCCATGGCCTGGGGGATAAAGGTATGACCATCGACCGACGCACCGCGCACAGCCACAAACAGGTAGCCGGGTTTTACCTGGCGGGAGTCCGACTCCACACCCGACACCTCGCTCACGGCCGCGCCCTTGCGCTCGACCACTGTAATTCCCGATAATAACTCTTCTACATTTTTCATATCATCGTATCCTTTCCTATTTCAATCTTAAAATCACCGTCGTGCCTGGCTGCAACACAGCGCCCTTGGGGATAGACTGTTCATATACCCGGCCGCGGCCCTGAATATTCACGTTCAATCCGGCATGCTCCAACAGATATAGAGCGTCGCGAGCTCCCATTCCTATCATGTCGGGCATGCTGTCGCAATCGGTTTCCATGTGGAAACAGTCGCTCACATCGCCTTGTACACCCAGTGTCTGCAACACCTCCCGAGCATCGGACAGATTGCCTTTCATCACGGCCGGAGCAAAGGTCAGAGTCGAGTCGGTAGGCAACACCCGAGGCATGTCGAGCCGTCCCATCGAGTAGAGGGTCTCGGCTATCTTCTTCAACACACCGCCGCAATAGTGACCGGCCGAAGGCATGCCCGGCAGATCGGGTTTACCCAACAGAACGATACACGAGTATTGCGGTTTCTCATAGGGGAAGAATCCGCAGAAGGTGATGCGGTAGCGGCTCTCGTACCCGCTGGCACCAAGTACCCGCACCGTACCTGTTTTGCCGGCAATGCCCACTTTGGTCGAACGGGCCCGCCGCCCGGTACCGTCGTTGTCGTTTACCACGGCATAGAGCATCTTGCGCAATTCGCGAGCCGTCTCGGGCTTGCAGGCCTGTTCCCGGATGTAGCGAATGTTGAAGACCGTATCGGTCTGCCCGTTGCGCAACAGTTCTTTCACCAAACGGGGTTTCACAAACTTGCCGTCGTTGGCAATGGCATTGTACAGAGCCAACGTATAGATAGGCGGAATCTGGGTGGTATAGCCGTATGACATGCGGGTGAGGTCGACCCGGTCGCCCACATCGTTTTTCAGGTGACGTATGACGGGACGCGCCGCACCGGGGATACCCAGGTCGAAGGGCTCCATGAACCCCACCTCGTAGATACGTTGCACAAAACGGTCGGGGTCATGCTCGTATCCTTTCAGAATAATCTCGGACAGACCGATATTCGACGAATACTTCATCGCCTCGAGAGCCGTCATCGACGCCCGTCCGTGTGTATCGGTAATCGGGCGTACCTTGCGGCCCGGCGGATAGCGGAACACGCCATTATGGCCATTGATGATGTCGTTGGGGCGCACGACCCCGTCGTCGAGGGCAATCATCATCGACAGCGGCTTGATAACCGAGCCAGGCTCGTAGCCTTGCACGGCATTGTTTACCGTCTCCAGATACTCTCCGTTGGGCAGCCGTGCCAAATTCGACATGGCCTTGATATCGCCCGTCGCCACCTCCATGACCACCGCCACGGCAAACTCGGGTTGAGTCTCTTCGATTGCCCCCAGCAGGGCCTGCTCGGTAATATCCTGTATATCTATATCGATTGTCGTCTTCACATCGAGACCTCGTTGCGGGGGTACAGCCACCCAATCGACAATACCCGAAGGAATCTGTTTCTTGATGGTCTTTCCCGGCACACCGTACAGCAGGGAGTCAAACGCCTTCTCCAGGCCGCTGCTGCCGTGAAAGGTCTCGTTCAGCCGGCCGATGGCTCGCGAAGCCATATTCCCGTAGGGTTTCTCCCGCTTGATGATTCGGGCCGAATTGAGGTAGAAGCCCGAGAACTTGGTCGGATTCCTCAGGAAGGGAAACGTCTTCATCAACTTGTAGTCCTTTCCCGTCACCTCGCTCACCAGCACATAGCCGCGTTTGCCCTGCTTGAAGGCCTGCCTCATGCTCTGCTCATAGGCGGCAGCCGTCTTTTTGGGAAAATACTTGGCCAGCATCTGGCTCAAAGCCTGCACGCTGTCGTTGAACTCCTTGGCCTTGAACTTGGGCACCGTAAAGTCGATGATGGCCCCGTAGTAGGTCATCGTCGTAGCCAGCACCTCGCCGTTCTGGGCCAGAATATCGCCACGCTCGGGCATCACGTCGAGCGATACCGAGAGCATCTGAGCCGCCTTGGCATTCCATTTATCGGCATGGATAATGCACGTATCGGCCGCCTTTTTGACAATGGCGATACTAAAGAGCAATACCCCTACAATCACCAGGGTATAGCGCAGCAATATATGATTTCTATTCCTTGTCTCCATCGGTCTGTCTCAATTTTACAGGCGGGGTATTGGGTATCTCGAGCCCCAGCCGGTTTTCGTTCACGAGCGTCACGATGCGCGAATGCCGCACAGCCCCCATATACCGGGCTGCAGCACGCACCCGATCGGTCTTGGCATTGACCAGCTCGAATTGCAAATCGCGAATGGTCTGCAACTTGGTCTGGCACACATATCGATTGGCTATCGACAAGCAGAATAGAAAAACCACCGAAGCGATAAAGCCCCAGTGCGAGCGGAAAAAGTCCAGGGAGAAGATACGCCCCTGAATCACCAGCTTCAGATATTTGATAAATCCTATTCTTTCGTTTTTTGCTTTCTTTGCCATACCTCTATACCCTCTCTGCAATTCTCAGTTTAGCACTACGCGAACGGGGATTGCGTTCGATTTCGGCTTCGTCGGGGACAATCACCTTGTGGTTGACCGCCCGGAACGGAGCCTCGATGCGGCCGAAGAAATCCTGTTCGGCACGACCCTCGACATTTCCCGTGCGTATGAAGTTCTTGACCATGCGGTCTTCGAGCGAGTGGTAGGTGAGTATCACCAGCCGTCCACCGGGAGCCAGCAGTTCGACCGACTGCTCGAGCAGCCGGCGCAGACTCTCCATCTCGCGGTTCACCTCGATGCGCAATGCCTGGAACAGTTGGGCCAGTTCTTTCTTCTCCTGCTTGCGGTTGACGCAGGGGCGCACCACCTCGAGCAGCTGCTCGGTCGTAATGATGGGCGACGCGGCCCGGGCCGAAACGATGGCCGAAGCTATGCGGCGCGCACTCTTCAACTCGCCGTAGAGAAAGAAGAGGTCGGCCAGTTGCTCCTCGCTATACGTGGCCACCACCTGGGCAGCCGTCTGTAATGCCCGTTGGTTCATGCGCATGTCGAGAGGCCCTTCGAAGCGGAACGAAAACCCCCGCTCCGAATCGTCGAAGTGGTGAAACGAAACCCCCAAATCGGCCAGGATACCGTCGACTTGCTCCACACCATAATAGCGCATGAAGTTTTTCAGATACCTGAAATTACTGTGAACAAATGTAAAACGGCAATCGTCCAAACTGTTGCGCCGGGCATCCTCGTCCTGGTCCAGCGAAAAGAGTCGTCCCGCTTCGCCTAAATGTCCTAAAATGGCCCGGGAATGTCCACCTCCGCCAAAGGTCACATCGACATAGGTGCCACCGGGTTTGATGGCCAGTCCGTCGATACATTCCTCGAGAAGTGCAGGTATATGATATACAGTCGATTGCAATTCCATTTACTACTTGTCCTCCAACTTCACATTTTTGCAGGGTAAAGATAGGCATTAATCCCTAATCCCGCAGTGCTCTTTTTCACTTTTTTCGCTATTTTTTTTCATCTAAAGTCCAAAAATTTCCGGGCATTAACTCGACGACTTCTATCATTCCGTAATAAAAGCCCTGTTCATATCTGTAAAAATAAAAAAATGGTGTATTTTTGTACACACTTTTTATGAATGTCATGAGTTCCGAACCTCTGAAAATCGATATTGAGAAGGTAGTCAGAGAGAAAACACCCAAATATGCGAAACGGATTCCGGGTTTTCTCTTCCGTTATCTCAAGCGCACTATCCATCAGGACGAGATAAACTACGTACTCAGCACTTACAAGGAGAGCACCGGCGTGCAGTTTGCCGACGACCTGCTCGATTACATGAACGTGCACGCCCGCGTCTTCGGCATCGAGAATATTCCGGCCGAAGGGCGTTTCATTTTTGCCTCGAATCACCCGCTGGGAGCGCTCGACGGAGTTACGCTCATCCGATTCTTCGGACATTATTACAACGGGAAAATCAAATTTCTCGTCAACGACCTGTTGATGAATATCAAACCGTTGGCTCCCGTATTCCTGCCCATCAACAAGTACGGCTCCCAGGCCAAGGAGTCGAGCGTGCAGATAAACAAAGCCTACGATTCCGACGAACAGATGCTCATCTTCCCCGCCGGCTTGTGCTCGCGCCTGCAACACGGCAAGATATGCGACCTGGAGTGGAAAAAGACCTTCATCGCCAAAGCCATCCAATCGCAGCGCGATGTAATACCCATTTTTTTCGAAGGTCAGAATTCAGCCTTTTTTTATCGATTTGCTAAAATACGTAAATCTCTCGGCATAAAATTTAATATAGAATTGATATATTTGCCCGACGAAATGTTTAGCAGTAAAAACAAGACTTTCAACATCTACATCGGCAAACCTATCCCCTGGCAGACATTCGACAAGTCCAAGAGTCTTCAAGAGTGGGCCCAGATTGTAAAACAACAAGTCTATCAGATTAAAAAACAACAACATGGAACCGATTATCGCGCCTGTTGACAAAGAACTCATCAAGTCGGAACTGACCCCCGACCGATTTATGCGGGATACCCGCAAGGGCGGAAACAAAATATACATTGTCGATTGTAACAACGCACCCAATACCATGCGCGAAATAGGAAGACTGCGCGAAATCGCCTTCCGTTTTCCCGGCGGCGGCACCGGGCTCGCCCTCGACATCGACCAGTTCGATACGATGGACCCGCCCTGCCAGCAGCTTATCGTATGGAACCCCGATGCCGAAGAGATCATAGGCGGCTACCGCTTCATCCTGGGCGAGAACATCCGTACCGATGAGCAGGGCCGGCCCCGCATCGCCACCTCGCACCTCTTCGACTTCTCCGACAAGTTCCTGCACGAATACCTGCCTCGCACCATCGAGCTGGGACGCTCGTTCGTTACGCTCGAATACCAGTCGTCGCGTGCCGGAGCCAAGGGCCTCTTTGCCCTCGACAACCTGTGGGACGGTCTGGGTGCCCTCACGGTCGACTATCCGCAAATCGAATATTTCTTCGGAAAGGTGACCATGTACCCCACCTACTCGCACGAGGGGCGCAACATGATTCTCTACTTCCTGAACAAGCACTTCCCCGACCCCGAGCATCTGGTGTGGCCGCGGTACCCGCTGCAAACCAATACCGACGAGGAGAAGATGAGCCGGCTCTTCATTCACGACGACTTCAAGGAAGATTACAAGATATTGAACCAGGAGGTACGCAAACTCGGGTACAACATTCCTCCGCTGGTCAACGCCTACATGGGACTCTCGCCCACAATGAAGATGTTTGGCACAGCCATCAACGACGAGTTCGGCAACGTAGAGGAGTCGGGTATCCTCATCGCTATCAAGGATATCATTGCGGAGAAACGAAGCCGATACATCGAAACTTACGACAAACTGCCTCCGATAAAAATTTCGTAGCGGAACGGTTCCGCCCTTTTTATCGGGTGAATAAATAGATATTCGCCATGAAACCGAGCGCTCTACTGCCCGCGGCACTTGTGCTTCTGTTCAGCCAGTGCGGCGGAAACGAATCGTATATCCTCACCGAAACCGACTACATGCCGGCTTTCGCCGGCGACTCCTGCCTCTACATCGACCGCGACGACGACCTGCGCTTTGCCGGCCCCTACACCGACGCCTCGCTCTTCTACGACGACATGGCGCTGGTGTGCAACCGGGCCGACGACAAGTGGGGGTACATCGACGACGCGGGCGAACTCATCTACCCGGCCGTCTACAAAGAGGCAACCATATTCCACGAGAACCGCGCCTGGGTGGTACGCCCCGACGAGGCCCCCTGTGCCATCGACACCAAGGGGCGCCTGCAACTCACCCTCACCCGGGCCTCCCGGGCGATGATCTTCTGCGAGGGGATGGCCGCCTTTGCCCAAAAGGGGAAACGGGGCGAGCGATGGGGATTTATCGACAAGAGCGGAAACACGGTGGTCAAACCCGCCTATCGGCAGGTGAAGCCCTTTACCCAGGGACTGGCCGCAGTCCAGAACGAGGAGGGAATGTGGGGATACATCGACGCCCAGGGCGTAGAGACGATAGCCCCCCGGTACGAAACGGCCGAATCGTTCTCGACTCACCGACAGGCTGTCGTGCAGGTAAAGCCCGGCACCTTCCGGGTCATCGGCATGCAGGGCGACTCCATCTGGCAAACCGAGTGTGAAAACCTGGTTTCAGACGGTACCCTCTTCCGCATCCAAAAGGCGGGGAAATGGGGCTGGTGCGACGCCAGCGGCAAAGAGGTTATCGCCCCCGCCTTCGACGACAGCCGCGCCTTCGGCTCGGCCGAACTGGCTCCGGTGAAGTTGCAAGGGAAATGGGGATACATCGACCGCCACGGCAAGTGGAAGATAAAGCGGCAGTTTGCCGAAGCCCTCCCCTTCTTCGACGGGTTGGCTCTGGTACAGGCCGGCACCGTATACGGGTTTGTCGACACCGACGGCCGCTACCGCATCAATCCGCAATACGACCGCATATCGGCCGATTACATGCAGCAGGCTCTGGGCGCCGGCAGTGCCTTCACCACCGTAGCCAGCGACCACGCCCGATACAAATAAGTCACAAAGGAACAAGCCCCCTTCCAGGGGAGCGAAGGAAATTAAAGCCCCTCGAGCGAGCGGACCGAGAGTTCGCCCAGCGAGTTCTTCTTGATTTCGGGGGTTCCCCGGTAATAGACCTCGCCGTTGCCCGTAGCCCAGGCTGTCAGTTTCTTCTGGGCATGACACCCGATTACACCGTTGCCCGTAATGCGGCAACTCACGTCGCGAGCCACCAGACCGTCGGCCTCGATTTGTCCCGTGCCGGTTACCGAGAGCTCGGCCTCCCGGCATTTACCGGCCAGCACCACCTTGCCGCTGCCGGTCAGCACCGATGCCTTCACAATACCGTAATCGATGTGACGCCCGGCAATCAAGCCATTGCCTATCACCTTGGCCTGGAAGGCTGCCCCCGAAACGGGCGATGTAATCTGCACCGAACCTATGCCGTTGTTCTCGACATACTCCAGCGCCGTAGAGTAGACGATAATCGAGCCCTGCATCTGCTCCTTGTCTCGCGGGCCCTTGTATTTGATGGTGAGCTGCCCCTTCTTCGAGACACACTCGATATTCTCTATATCGTCGGTAGCCGCCATGACCACAATCACCCCGGCCGAGTCGGCATTCTGCCGGTACGACACGTCGAAGTTGTTGTACACCTTCATCTTGTAGAAATCGTCGACCGCGAGTTGTTTCACCGAGGTCTCTACCGTCTGAGCCTGCATCCCCACAACCGAGAGGAGGCAAACGGCCCACATCCCTATCTTCTTCATACTCATTTCTCGTTTATAACTTGGTTGGGTAATATCTCATATTCTATCTTGTCGAGGATAGCCGTGAGCGCCTCTACGGTATCGGCCTGCAACATGGCGATACGGGTCTCCCTGAAGTTGGGGATTCCCTTGAACAGAGGCGTGGCGGCCAGATGCCGACGGATGTGCAGGATGCCCCGATGCTCGTCGAGCCCGGCCACACTCTCGAGCATCTGCCGGCGCAGGGCCGACATCTTCTCGTGAATCGTGAGCGGCGGCAGCTCCTCGCCGGTGAGCAGATAGTGCTTCATCTCCTTGAAAATCCAGGGGCAACCGAAGCTGGCCCGCCCCACCATCACGGCATCGACCCCGTAGCGGTCGAACTTCTCCTTGGCTATCTGCGGAGTGGTCACATCGCCATTCCCGATGATGGGAATGTGCATGCGGGGGTTGTTCTTCACCTCGCCGATGAGCGTCCAGTCGGCCTCGCCGGTATACATCTGACTGCGGGTGCGCCCGTGTATGGTGAGGGCGGCGATACCGCAGTCCTGCAACTGCTCGGCCAGCTCGACAATAATGCGCGACTCCTGGTCCCACCCCAGACGGGTCTTCACCGTGACGGGTATCTTCACGGCATCGACTACGGCCCGGGTAATCTTCAGCATCAGCGGTACATCCCGCAACATGCCGGCCCCGGCACCCTTGCCGGCCACCTTCTTCACCGGGCAGCCGAAGTTGATGTCGAGCACGTCGGGGTGAGCCTCCTCGCACATGCGGGCGGCCTCGACCATCGCATCGACAAAGCGGCCGTAAATCTGGATGGCCACCGGGCGCTCCTCGTCGTGTATGTTCAGTTTGCGGGTAGTGCTGTTGATATTGCGCACCAGCGCATCGCTCGACACAAACTCCGTATAGACCATATCGGCCCCGAACTCCTTGCACATGAGGCGGAACGACTCGTCCGTCACATCTTCCATCGGGGCCAGAAACAGCGGATACCGGCCAAAATCGAGATTACCTATTTTCATGTCTGCATCTGATTGACAAGACGAATATACAAAAAACTATCTGCCTCGTCGCTATATAGTTATAAAAATTAACAATTATTCTATTCGTAAATTAACATAGACAACCTTTCTTCGGCCAGCAGCTCATTGGCCACGGCCATCAAGTCGTCGGCCGTAATCTGCTCGACCCGTCGGGCAACCTCCTCCAGCGAGTCGAACCGGCCGTAGCGCAGGAAACTCTTGCCCAGAGCCAGGGCCACATTCTCCGAGTTGTCGGTCGATACCTCGAGCTGCCCGATGAACTGCCGCTTGGCCGAGGCCAGCTTCGAAGCCGAAAGCCGCTGTTCGCGCAACCGCTTCAACTCGCGACGCACCAGGTCGATGCAACGGCGGGTATCGTGATGGTCGGTACCGAAATAGATAGTAAACAGGCCGGTATCGGTATACGAGGTCACCGACGACTCTACCGTATAGACATAGCCCCGCTTCTCGCGCAAGCTCACATTCAGCAGGCTGTTCATGCCGGGGCCGCCCAGCAGATTGTTCAACAGCAGCAGGGCGCGGCGGCGCGGGTCGTGCAGGTCGTAGGCCCGGGCCCCGATGATGACGTGCGACTGGTGCGTATCCCGGTTGATGGTGCGCGTGAAAGCCGGCACCGGGTGGGGCAACTGGCGATTCATCGGTGCCGTGGGACGGGTGAGCCCGCCCAGATAGCGCTCGGCCAGAGCCTTCACCCGGGCAAAGGGGGTAGCCCCCATCGAGAAGAACACCATGTTGCCGGGGGTATAATGGTCGGTGAGGAACTGCCGGGCCACCGCCGACGTCATGCGGTTGAGCGACTCGGCCGAACCAAGAATGTTGCGACCCAGCGCACACCCCTCGAAGAGCAGCGACTCAAACTCGTCGTATATCAGCTCGGTAGGGGTATCGAGGTAGAGATCGATTTCATCGGCCACCACCTCTCGCTCCTTGTTCAACTCCCGCTCGGGGAACTGCGAGTTGGCCACCAGGTCGCCCAGCAGCTCCATGGCCCGGGGCAGATGCACGCCCGGGAAAATCGAGTAGACCACCGTCTCCTCCTTGGCCGTGTAGGCATTCAGCTCGCCCCCCACCACCTCCATGCGGTTGAGGATATGCGACGCACGCCGGTGGGTCGTACCCTTGAACAACGTATGCTCCACGAAATGGGCCAACCCGTTGTAGGCCTCCTCCTCGTCGCGGGTACCGGCATTGACCGTAAAGCCGCAATACGAAACGGCCGACTGCGTGGGCCGGTGTATGATCCGCAGGCCGTTGGACAAGGTGCAAATCTGATATTCTTCCATAAATAAACCGTCCTCTGTTAGGAGCTGCAAAAATACGACATTCCCGCCCGTTCCACAAAAAACGGCGATATTATTCTGCCCCTATACAGGTGAACCCTCTTTCCGTATTCTTTTTTGAATAAGAAAGACAAGAAACTGTTCGTAGGAAGGGATTTATCATCGACCTTCAAAAGTGATGAAACGCATAACCGATTGACAGGAAGATGCTCTGGCTCAACTCTCTCTTGGGCACATAGAACTTCTGCCCGTTGTCCAGCATAATATTCCTCCGCCCGGAATAATAGTCGAGATTCGAGACAGAATACCCGCCCCTGAATATAAAACGACCAATGGCAAAATTGATCGAGGCCCGGGCATTCCAGTAGAACCACTGGAGCCCCTTATTGGGAAATGTGCGGTAATCTACGGTCTGGCTGACGGCTCCCGAAAACTGCTTGATTTCATAGGTCAAAGAGTTTCGGAACGGACACGCCAGACTGAGCCCCGGCTCGGCCTGAACCCAAAGACGACAGTCGTTATCCGCACTCGCCCAGATAGCAGGAGATTTAATGACCAACGACGGCTTCAATATCAGCCATCCGATGTTTCGCTCATTGTCGGCAAGCTCGGCTTCATGCCCGTCAATCACAGTCTGACGGCTCGGTTGATTGTATTGGCTGGTCAATTCCAGTCCAAGTGACACGCCCAGATACTTATGGAAAAGCCAGCTGACGGAAGGCTCCAATTGCCAGGCCGGTTCATTATTCAGGTACAGCCCCCCGTACAAATCGGCCGTAAAAGCCGAAGCCTCGTCTTGCGCATACACCCCTGCAGGTCCACAGCACCATACGGAAACAAATAAAAGCGTCAAATACCGGCTCAATCTCATAACCATTATATCCAACTCGTTCTGGAATCATCTGTGGCAAATATATGCAAATCCTGGATTTTCCCCACACCTTATAGCGCAATTTATAATCTCGCCTCTTACTCTCGTTCATAGAACAAGAGGCCATATATCGAAAATTTCATTTTCTATTTGTCTCGATAGCCACCTTTCACTATCTTTGGATAAGATAGGATGCAGTTCGGCATAGTCAAATTTGAAAACATGGTTTTCATTTGCCTCTGCGCTCACCTTTCACTATCTTTGAAAAAACAAACGACACTATGCAAAGCATTACCGTATTTTGCTCGGCCTCCGATGCCATCGCCCCCGACTACAAGCACGAGGCCGAGGTGCTGGGCCAATGGATAGGGACCCACGGCTACCGGCTGGTCTACGGCGGGGCCAATGGCGGACTCATGGAGATTGTGGCCCGGTGCGCCCGCAACAACGGCAGCCCCGTGCTGGGCATCATCACCAGCCACATCGCCCACCTGGGACGGTCGAGCCAGCAACCTACCGAGCTCATCACCACCGACGACATGGGCGACCGCAAGCGGCGCCTCATCGAGCAGGGCGACATCATCGTGGCTCTGCCCGGCGGCATCGGCACCATCGACGAACTCTTCGATGCCATCACCACCAAGATGCTCGGTCACCACGACAAGCCCATCGTCATCTGCAACACACAGGGCATATTCGAACCCCTCGTGCAACAGCTCGACCTGCTGCGCCGGCAAGGCTTCCTGCGATACGACCGCCCCGACCTCTACCAGGTCGTGCCCGACGCCCGCGTCTGCTGCGAACTACTGGAGCAACAAAACCGTTAATAACCCAAACTGACAGCGATATGAAAAAAAGCAACCTCTACACCCTCACCGGCGACAAAGGAACCACCTCGCTGGTGGGCGGACTGCGCATCTCGAAAAACGACCCGCGGCTCGAAGCCTACGGCACCATCGACGAACTCAACGCCCACATCGGCCTGCTGCGCCAGATGGGCAACGACCCCGACGACGACGCCCTGCTCCTCTTCATACAGAACAAACTCTTTGTCGTAGGCTCCTACCTGGCCACCGATACCTCGTTCACCCAACTGCGCGATGCCAGCCGGCTGCACCCCGCCGACATCGAACGTATCGAAAACCGCATCGACACCCTCGATGCCACCGTTCCGCCGCTCCACGCCTTCCTACTGCCCGGCGGAACAGCCGCCGCCGCTCAAGCCCACGTGTGCCGCACCGTATGCCGCCGGGCCGAACGCCGCATCTGCCAGGTTGCCCAAGAGGTTCTGGTCGACGAAAACATCATGAAATTTGTCAATCGCCTCTCCGACTACTTCTTCGTTTTAGCGCGATTTAACAATTATGTCAAAAAACAGGACGAAATTTTCTGGGATAAAGATTGCTAATGAAAATAAATGAGCTATTTTTGCGAACATTTTATAGAAAGACATATCAACAAGTTAAAAATTTAACACTATGTACTGGACATTGGAATTAGCATCGAAACTCGAAGACGCACCTTGGCCTGCAACAAAAGAGGAGTTGATCGACTACGCTATGCGTTCCGGGGCACCTCTTGAAGTTATCGAAAACTTGCAGGAGATGGAAGACGAAGGGGAGACCTATGAATGTATCGAAGATATTTGGCCCGACTACCCCAGCAAAGAAGACTTCTTCTTCAACGAGGAAGAATATTAGTGCAATTTTAAGCACAGAAACAACTATTAAATCCCTGTCAATCAATGAGATTGGCGGGGATTTAATTTGTTTGAACAACAGTGCCTGACCGCCTCAAATGGTGCGGTTTATTTGGACAAAATACGTTTTTCGGGAGGAAAAATCGGGATTTGTTTGGACAAAATTCATTACCTTTACAGAGGTTTGTGAGTATTGCCGCAAGCTGTATTTCCAATTCAAATATCCTCCACTATGGGAAGACCTAAACGACTATATCCATTGGGACGCTACCGCCTGCATGTCAGGGGTGAGATTGATCCTGCCAAACAGTATCTTGTCCAGCTTGAATACACCTGGAACCGGCAGGTGATACGCAAGGGTATGAATATTTTTGTCCGGTTGGGAGACTGGAACGAGAAAGCCAACAAGGGACGTGGCGGAGTCAGGGCGAGCTATGGCCCGGAAGCCAACCGTATCAACAGTCTGTTGCTTGCCAGGGTAGATAAGATTGACAGCCTTTTGGCCGAGTTTCAGCAGAAACATCCAAACCAGATTACGGAGCAGGTAATATCAGATCTTTTGGCCGACAAACCGCTCACACGGGAGGACAAAGGAAAGGATTTTATCGAGTTTGTTCAGGAAAGGCTTGAATCCGATTATTCGAGAAACCGAATCGGACGTAGCCGCTATGAGAACGGCAAGAGCGGCATGAATATTTTCCGTATCTTTCTCCGTGCAACAAAGAACGGTACCTATAAGCCGGACAGTATCTATTTAGGTGAAATATCGGTTGAACTGATTGACGAATACACCAGGTGGCGCCGCGAGATAAAACAGAATAGCGATGCAACAATCAACCATGCTTTGACTCCGATTCTGAAGGCGTGTGCCTATGCTTCCGAAATGAAGATGATAGACCATGCCGTCAATGCGAGGATTCAGGATATGCGTATCGCCTCAAAGATATCTCTTTCGGACGAAGACAACGAGTTTGATGGCAAGTACCTTTCAAAGGAACAGATATCCGCGTTACTGGAATATTACCATGCCTGCACCGAACCGCGCCGTAAGGAGTTTTTGGAAATGTTCTTCTTTGCCTTCCATGCCTGCGGACTCCGTGTGGTGGATGTAATGACCCTGCAATGGAAGCATATCGATTTTACCCGAAAGGAGTTGCGGAAGATCATGATCAAGACGAACAAGCGTCATGTAATTCCTCTTACAGAACCTGCCTTGAATATTCTTCACTGGTGGCAGGAGAAGCGTGCCGGATGCCGGTATGTGTTCAACCTGGTGAAGGAGGATTTGGATCTCGACGATGCGGAGGCGCTGTACAAGGCCCGCAACAATGCCACAAAATGCATCAATCAGTCGCTGGCTGTAGTCGGCGAACAGGTCGGACTTCCGTTCAGTCTGTCAATGCATTGTGCCCGGCATTCGTTCGCGGTTTTCGCCTTGAATAAAGGGTTGTCCATGTCCGTTGTGAGCAGACTGCTCGGACACAGCAGTACGGATGTAACCGAAAAGGTCTATGCCAAATTCCTGCCGGAAACGCTATCGGCAGAGGTGGCCAAGCTCAACGGAGAATTGACAAGCCTGACTATATAATCACCATGAAAAGATAAAGAAATATGATATCACTACCATTCCGAGTTGCATGCATCCTAATTGCCGGATTCTTTATTGTACTGGTTGTAACCTACAAATACAAACTAAATAGCCGTAAAGTATTCTGGGGTGTAGGGCTCACCACCATTATAAGCGTCCTTATCCTCCTTGGTTTGGGAATACTCCGTCCATCTAGGGGAACAGAAACCGGTAAGGCTGTTATTGTAGGAGTCTGTACTGCCATAGGATGTGCAATTACGCTGATATACGCAGCCGAGGACTTATATCAGAAGAAGCGGGCTAAGGGAAAAAACATTGCGGCAGTTGGGACTGAGCCTGCACAAGGAGTTCCAGATTCTGAACACAACAAAGTGACTTTACCCTCTCGCCTTGATACGGAATTGGCACGAAAGGTCTTTGCCAAAGCCATTGAGGAAGGATATATGGAGGAGGTCGGTTCCCATTACAGTTGGAAAGGCACAAAGGCTCTTCTTGCCTATATGTGTGGCCGAATATATTGCGGCGATTTTCCTGAATATTCCAAATACGAACAGAAGACTTTCTGGGAATTCGGCAACGGGCTCTTCCCCGATGCCGAGCTTAACGCTCTGTTTGAACAGACCGGTATCGGACAGTCCCGGCAGAACCGAAGGGATATGCCCGTCCCTACCAATGCCGGAGAAATCGACAAGTTATTTCAGGATTGACAAAAAACGAGGGGCATGACCTTCGGGCATGGCAAGTCTTGCATCCGGCTTGTCTTGTATTTCGTGCTGTCCAATCTGGCAATCTTCGATTTTTTTGATTTTTATTTTCCTCTCGTTATCGCTTGTAATCAGTCGGTTACACACCACGTTATGGCAGAATCATAACTTTCCATAACACCCGTCATAACATCGGATAATATATTGTAACTCACGAAGTTGCAACTCCTTTATACATTCGTGCCGTGACTTTGGCGCGATGTGCACAATCGCACCATGTCGCATAACCGGGCTGAAGGTCTGAGTGTGCATCAGGACGGTTCGGCCATAATCTGAGATATATATGGCAAAGAACACGAATGTAGAGAAGCTATGCGACCGGGAACTGCTTGAAAAGATCCTCAGCATAGTGGAGAGACAGGAGAAACTGCCGCCTCCGACACAGGAAGGCGGGCACTGTCTCTATGACAACAAGTCCTTGATGGAGAAACTGCACATCAAGGAGAAGTATCTGAAAAAGCTGTGCGACAACGGCTATCTCGGCTACTCGCGCGAAGGCGACAAATACTGGTACACGCAGGCGGATGTCGACCGCTTCCTGCGCCGTTTCCACTACGAGGCGTTTGCCTCCGGCATCATGCCGTCCAATCAGGAAGGAGGTTCCCATGTATGACCGGCTGCAACTGACCAATATGCTCCGCTCGGAGGTGGAGCGTATTCCCGAAACGGGCCTGCCGCTGGAGGTCTTTCCGGCGAGGATTCAGGAACTGATTCTGAATTTGGCCCGTTACGAGAACTTCAATGTAGAATATACGGCCTCGATCCTGCTGTCGGCGGTGGCCACGGCCATCGGGAACTCCTGCCGTATCCGAATAAAGGGAGAATGGAAGACCAGCCCCTCCATCTACATGATGCTGGTCGGCAGGCCGGGGCTCGGCAAGACACCGCCGCTGGGTTTCCTTTACAAACCGATCCGTGAGCACGACGACCGGATGTACGAGAAGTACAACGAGGAGTGGAACGCCTATGAAAAGGCGCTTGCCTCGTCCGGAACCCGACGCGGCGGTGAGGCGGAGGAGTGTACGCTGCTTCGGAAGCCGCAGCTGGTAACGACCGTCATCTCGGACTTCACGCCCGAGGCGATGATGAGCACCCACCAGCACAACCCGCGCGGCATTGCGCTGGTGGTCGATGAGATTCGGGCGCTGTTCAACTCCGTGAAACGGTACAACAACCGGAACAACCTCATCGAAGACCTGCTGACGGCCTACAGCGGCCAGCCGTTGAAGGTGATCCGCAAGTCGGAAGCCCGGCCCATCCTTATCAGGAATCCGTGCATCAACATCATCGGTTCGGTGCAGACCAATCTGCTGCCGGAGATCTTCCGGGCCGAATACATGGCAAACGGACTGCTCGACCGCTTTCTGTTCGTCTATCCGAAAGACCGGAGGATTTCGGGCTGGAAGCGTGACGACGGCGCCATTACCCGGCCGGATATGGTCGGACAGTGGCGGGAGGTGCTGGACAGGATCGTGAGCCTCCCGTATCCGGCGGGTGCTGTGCTGAATATGGCCGACGACGCGGAGGAGTATTTCTACAACTGGTACAACGGCATCATCGAGGAGGTGAACGCCATCGAAGACGATGCGGAGGTGGAGAGCCGCAAGATGAAACTCAACGGCAATGCCGCCCGGCTCTCGCTGGTGTTCCAGGTGTTGAAATGGGCGACGGACGGAGACGGTATGCAATGCGTAGACCTCGAATCCGTACAGGCGGCCATTCGGATGATCGGCTATTATGAGGAGACCTATCGGAGGATTCAGGAGCTGATTGTCGCAAGCAATATCGGCGAGTCCAAAGAGGCGTGGCTGTCGCTGCTGGGCAATACCTTCACGGCCGGCGATGCGATCGTCGCGGGCAAGCGGGTCGAGCTGTCGAGGCGCTCGGTCTATTATGCGCTGAAACAGTTGTGCAGCCAGCCGAATCCCCTCCTGGAGAAGATCGACCACGGGACGTATCGCAAACTCTGTCCGAGCAAACCGGCTGCACCTTGCACTATTGCACTTTCGGACGGCGAAACGGGCGGGGCCGGGGGTCAAAGTGCAAAAGTGCAGTGTGCAAACGATGAAAATCCGCGCGGCCATGAGTGAGTACAGATTCCATCTCCAGAAATACCGTTACGGGAGCAAGATCAGTTGTCCCAACTGCGGTAAAAGCCGCTGCTTCGTCCGCTATGTCGATGAAGAAGGCATCATCCGGTTTCCGGACACGGTGGGCAAATGCGACCATGAAAACTCCTGCGGGTATCATTATACGCCGCGGGAGTATTTCCGGGACAATCCCGATGTGCAGTCTCAACCGGACGGCGGCAGAGCCGATCGTCGCATCTTGCCAAGTGTTGCCGAGTGTGAAACGCCCCATCCCGTTCCCTCTTTTATCTCAGCCGATGTGGTCGGGCGGAGCCTGTCGCACTATGAGATCAATCCCTTGTATCGCTACCTCTGCCAGACATTCGGCGAGGAAGAGACCCTGCGTCTGTTCCAGTTGTACCGCATCGGCACCTCGTCCAAATGGGGCGGCGCGACCATCTTCTGGCAGACGGACCGGCAGGGACAGGTACGGACCGGGAAAATCATGCAGTACGATCCCGCTACCGGGCATCGGATAAAGGAGCCACGGGCGTATGTCAGTTGGGTCCATTCGGAGTTGCGTCTGCCGGACTTCCATCTCCGGCAATGTCTCTTCGGCGAATACCTGTTGAACCGCTCCACCTCGGCACCGGTGATGCTGGTCGAGAGCGAGAAGACCGCCGTTGTCATGTGCCACTTCATGCCGGATTACATCTGGCTGGCAACGGGCGGGAAGAATGGCTGCTTCAACCAGGAGGCAATGTGCGTTCTTCGGGACAGGGAGGTAACTCTCATTCCCGATCTGGGGGCGACGGAGCGATGGCGGGAGAAATCCGCCCTGCTGGCCGACATCTGCAAACGGGCGGTTGTATCCGATATGCTGGAACGCCTGGCCACTGCCGAACAGCGCAGCCGTGGTCTGGACATAGCGGACTTCTTTCTGACCGTCCCAACACAACGCCAGCTGCTCCAGCAGATGATACAACGTAATCCAGCATTGCAGTTGCTCATTGATGAACTGGATCTGGAACTTATTGAATAGTAAAGGAACTTGTTCCGAGGATTTATAGAAAGTCCTTAACACAATAAGGACTTTTTGCCTGACGGCAATAAAATCCGGTCATTGTCCCGCAGAGCGGACTGGCACAAGAGCAAGCTCAAATATTAATCATTTATCAAAAGAATACCATATATGAATACAGATATTAAACAGGCCATGCATGTTGAAGCCGGGAAGTCATTCGGCACAGCAGAGGCGAATGAAAACGAAAGACATTGGAATGACGACAAGATTGACAGAAAGAATCAAGATCCGACCAATCACTATGACAAGACCCGAATGAAACTGAATTTCGAGATTGGGCCCGATGGGAAAGTTCATCCGTTGGGATATCAAGAGAAATCGCTTGAGGTCCGTTTGAAGGAACGGTTGACTGAGCTGGGCTGGAAACCTTTCAAGCCGGACAGCAAAATTCAACCAAACTGTTGTGCGAAATTTATCTTCGGAGGCAATCATGACCGTACACTTGAGATGGCATTTGGAACCCAAACCGTAAATCTGGACAAGGGTGCAGATAACAGCCATCTCCAGCGATGTCCGGAAATCGAACAGTGGGCAAAAGATGTCTATGACTGGTGCGCCAAACGGTACGGACAGAAAAATATCATCGGCTTCCAGGTTCATCTTGATGAGAGCAGCCCGCATATCCATGCCTTGATCGTTCCTGTAGGCCAACGAGCCAAAAGCGGACGCGAATGCGTCATGTGGTCGGCTAAGTTCGGTAAGAGCCGTTATGAGTATGGCCATATTCTTCGGGAAATGCATACTTCACTTTATGAAGAGGTAGGTAGTAAGTACGGACTGGAACGTGGTGATAGTATTGAAGGCCGGAACGTTAGCCATCTTAGTAAACGCGATTATATCCGAAAACAGTCCAAAGATGCGAAACAAGCAGAGAAAGCAGTCAAGGGACTGCAGACAATGATACGAAAACTTGAACGGGAAATGCTTGCCGACAGGAATCGGCTTAAAGAAATAGATGAAGCACTCGCATCCGGCAAGATAACTCTTGACAGGTATGAAGAGCAGAAGGCGGACATACAGAAACTCATTACCGAGTATCAGGAAAAACTTGAAGACAAATCCAATAAACTCCATGCAAAGGAACATGAATTGGAACAATTGACAAAGGATGCGGCGAAAGCCCGTTCTGTTATACAGCCATTTCGCAACCACAAGGTTGATTTCACGCCACCGCAAATTACAGAGAAAGTACCATTGTTCGGTACGGACAAATGGATTGAGCGTCAGAATCGGTCTATCTCCAAGCAGTTCACCGAGATTGTCCGCAAGATAGAATCTCTATACAGAAATGATGCAGCCCGACAGGTCGAAGCCGCCCAACGCAATGTCCTGGCAGATTACGGAGAACTGTATCAGTTGAGACGGGAGAATAAAATTCTTTCAGACACAAACGAAAATATGGAGTCAGAGCTGAATACATTGCTCGGCCAGCTGGCTATACCTTCAGTTCGCAATATGATTTTTGCAGTAGCTGATGCGCTCATTAGTGGGCAACCGATACCAGTTTCTTCCGGAGGCGGTGGTGGTAATTCCGACTCAGACCTTCGTTGGGATGGACGCAGGCCGGATGAAGAGGAAGAGGCATATAAACGGAGGTGCCTGATGCACGCAGTGCAAGTTGCCCGTAATTCTCAAAGAAAAACTATACGCAGGTAACTCCAAAATAAATCATTAGGATAGCTGCAAATTCTTGTGGTTGTCCTAATGATTAAGTTAATACAAACCGATAAATCAGAATTTAGAGGCGATGGCGAAGCAACTTTACGATTACTGGTTTGTTCAGTTTGACTTTCCTGATGAAAATGGAAAACCATATAAGTCAAGTGGCGGTAGGATGGTTTGGAACGAGAAGTTGAAACGTGAGATACCAGAGAACTGGCATTCTGATAACGTATGTTTGATTGCTGATATTTTAAGTGGTGGAACACCTAGTAAACGGATTAATGAATATTGGAATTACGGACATATTCCTTTCTTTGGTCCAACTGATTACAATGGCTCAATGTTCCAATTACAAACAGCAGATAAGATTACAGAAAGCGGGTTGCAACACTGTTCCTCTTCTTTATTTGAAGAGAACACTATTATCATAACTGCAAGAGGATCTATAGGTAAATTAGTTATAGTAGGAACTCCAATGGCAATGAACCAGTCTTGCTACGCACTTAAATCAAAAAACAAAGAGTATGAATACTTATATTTCTTGACTATTCAATTAATTGAAAGTCTTAAAGCAAAAGGAAGCGGGTCTGTTTTCAAGTCAATTATTGCTTCTGATATAGAAAATACAATGTTGTGTGTCGCAAATAAGGAAATTATCTCTTTATTCTGTGATAAAGCTAGTCCAATAATGAAGCAGATAAAGAAAAACACGCAGGAAATAATGCATCTTACTAAGCAGCGTGACGACCTATTACCGCTTTTAATGAATGGTCAAGTATCGGTAAATTCTGATTTAGCAGTCCTTTATATTATATATGGACTAAAATATCAGAATTATGAAAGAGAACATCATTCAGGCGATAGTTGCGAAAATGCAGCGTAACTTGGATTGCCGACAAATGGTACAGCTTAAAGCGGTACTTGCATCAGAACTGCATAATGTGGAAATAATCGAAAAGAAAGAATGTGCCAAACAACAAGCACAAGAAAATGAGCATCTTCTAAACTCTTTTATATCAGCAAAGAAGATAGAAGGATGCTCTGACAAAACATTGGCATACTATCGTAATACCATTGAACGATTGCTGCATGCACTGTCTGTAGCAATTTGTCATATAACTACGGCAGATATTCGTACCTATCTGTCCAATTATCAAGAAGAGCATTTGTCCAGTAAAGTAACTATTGACAATATGCGGCGTATCTTTTCAAGTTTCTTTGCATGGTTGGAGGATGAAGACTATATTGCAAAGAGTCCTGTAAGGCGGATTCATAAAGTAAAAACAGACTCTCTTGTAAAAGAGGTACTTTCTGATGAACAGTTGGAACAACTTCGGGACAGTTGTACCAACAAAAGAGATTTAGCTATTATAGACATCCTATCATCCACAGGTATCCGTGTAGGTGAATTGGTGAAACTGAACCGTGAAGATATAGATTTTCATGAGCGGCAATGCGTAGTATTTGGAAAAGGCAACAAGGAACGTATCGTTTATTTCAATGCCAGGACAAAATTACACCTACAACAATATCTTAATGAGCGTACAGATAATACACCGGCACTATTTGTTTCACTGCATTCGCCTCATACACGTCTTACTATCAGCGGTGTGGAAATGCGTGTCAGAAAGTTAGGGCAATCTCTTTCTATGCCAAAGGTACATCCTCATAAATTTCGCCGAACCCTTGCGACAATGGCTATTGACAAAGGTATGCCTATTGAACAAGTTCAACGCTTATTGGGCCATGTGCGTATTGATACGACTCTGCACTATGCCATTGTAAACCAAAACAATGTAAAGTTGGGTCATAAGAAATACTTAGGATAGGTAATCGTGTCGGATTCTATCTGAAAATGCGTAAATTTGCATCCTAATTTGGGATGTAAATGAAGATAAAAGATATTATAGATCAATTTATAGCTGGTGATTGGGGCGAGGGAACTTGCTCTAATGAGATGCCTTGTGCGGTAACTTGTGTGCGGGGAGCTGATATTATTCCTATATCCGAATATAATTTTTCTGCAATCCCAATCCGTTATATCAGCCGACAATCATATTCAAAAAAATGCCTTCATGTTGGCGATATTATAATTGAAAAGTCCGGAGGCAGTCCAACTCAATCTACTGGACGTGTGTCTTTTGTATCACAGGAATTACTTGATAGTGTCGGACCTGTTGTTTGTTCTAATTTTTGTACCGCTTTTAGAGTAAAGAAAGGTTGGAATCCACTATATGTCTATTATTATTTCCAATTCATCTATAATCTCGGATTGTTTTTTAATTTCGAGGGTAAAACATCTGGTCTAAAAAACCTTCAATTGGATGCAGCTTTTGCTGCTATACCAATTGATGATGTTAGCGAAAGTACTCAAAACAAAATTGTTGCTGTTTTACAAGATTTAGAGAAGAAAATAACCATCAATCGTCGGATAAATCAGAATTTAGAAGCGATGGCGAAGCAACTTTATGATTACTGGTTTGTGCAATTTGATTTTCCAAATGAAGAAGGCAAACCATATAAATCAAGTGGTGAGGTAATGGTATATAATGAACGGTTGGGAAGAGAAATCCCGCAAGGGTGGTCAACAATGCCGATATCTGAAATTTTAGATAAGTAGGGACTGTCGTAAAAAGAATAAAACTTTATAATGAATTGATTACCAATGTAATATAAAATTTGTATCTTAGCTAAAGATAAAAAGAATA
>NZ_JANRHM010000013.1:0-95610 GCF_024733785.1 Barnesiella sp. ET7 | reverse complement strand
ACATCCTAATAATTATTTCCTATGTTTTGTTGGGCCAACTTTAACCTTTTCCACCACAGTTGTACTGGGATGTTTTTGTGCATAGGAAATAGAAACAAATTGTCCAGTTTTGGCATCTCTACCTTTTTTTACTGTTCTTGCCATATTTGAAATGTTTTTATAAAACTATACGGTGTCTTACCGATTCCGTTACGGTGCACTTTGGCGTTGCATACCTTACTTAAAATCACCAATCTTTATCTTTTATGTGATTCCGGACAACAATAGAAACATCCATCAACATTGCTATAGTAGCTTCTAGCCGCTTTTATAGCATCTCCACTATTGGAGAAATAACCCAAGTAAATTCGATTCTTCTCCAATGGCAAATACCTACAGTTTGATATATGCACTTCATGCTCTCCTGTTGGTTGGGCGATTTTGTTTACATAATAATAGCCACTCATATCTTAAATGTCAACTCTCTGGTCCTTTCGCCAGGGTCTTAATTTCGAATTGACATGGCAAAGATATGCACTTTTCTTTGTTTATGCAAATAAGATGTGATAAAATCACATTTACCAATGCTTATATATGTATTTAACAGATATTCTACTTGAATTATTGAGAAAAAATCACTATATTTGCACCAGTTCATTATATAATCAGTAAAGTAAAATATGTTAGAGCAATTTATAGTTGAAAATTTTCTCTCTTTCAAAAATCGAGAAGTATTTTCACTTCAGCCCAACAAGGGTACCTTAAAAAGAGATCACAAAACTGAACCTATAAAAGGACAGTGGGTGTTGAAGTCGGCCGCAATGTTTGGAGCAAATGCCGGCGGAAAGAGTAACTTTGTTAAAGCTATTGAACTAGGTAAAAAACTTGTTCTAAAAGGAACAAGAACAGATGACTTAATAGAGTTTTATCCGTTTCGATTAAGCTCTGAAAATAAGAAGAAAGATACAACTATTATTTATCACATACTGTGTGATAACAAAAAATACGAATATGGTTTTAGTTACAACGCTGAACAAATTAGTTCAGAATGGCTTAAACAAATAAATAAAAACAGCGAGTATGTTATTTTCCAAAGGGAGACTGAGAAATCCATATTTGAAATTTCATACCTTCTAAAACTCAACCCTAAAGAAGAAGAATCACAATTCTTATCATTTCTGGCAAAAGCAACACCACAAAGGCAATTATTTCTCCATGAAGTGATGAGCCGTAATATTCATGAGAATGTGTCAAATATTAAGGATTTAGACTCTGTCATTGAATGGTTCGTGAATTCTCTTAAAATTATATTTCCTGACACACCATACAAACAAGGTGTTCTACTTAAAGCGGTGGACGACAACGACCTGAAACGCGGTTTTGGAGCTCTCTTGAGATACTTTAATACAGGTATAGATGGCGTAAAATTAATAGAAGTTCAATTTGAAAAACTTGGAATTCCACAAGATTTACAACGCGCGATTAAAACAGACTTATCGAAATCCAATACAGATGAGGCATTTGGAACATTACGTTTTGATGATAATCTATATTTAATAAACTTGATTGATGGCGAAATTAAGGCCAAAAAGTTGATGACTGTCCATAAAAAAATTGATGATGCAGACGTGGAACTCTTCTCTCTTGGTGATGAGAGTGATGGAACAAAGCGTTTATTTGATTATATCCCACTTATTTTAGATTTGATTCAAGGAGGAAAAGTTTTTGTGGTTGATGAAATGGAACGCAGTTTGCATCCGTCACTTATTCAACAAATAATTTTATTATTTTATAAATATTCAAACGGTGTTTCCAGTCAGCTAATTTTTACGACTCATGAAAGTTCTCTAATGAATCAACGGATATTTAGAAAAGATGAAATATGGTTGATGAAGAAAGACAATTGTGGTATAAGTTCATTTGGAAGGATGGACGAGTTATATAATGTGCGTTTTGATAAAATGCTCCAGAATAGTTACCTTAATGGCGAATATGGTGCAACACCCATATTTGAAACAGAGGAGGAAATAAGCAAATTATTTTCATCCTTTAAATAATAGAAAAGATAAATGGCGAGCTTTATTTCCAAGTCTTTATTTACTGCTACAGTGACGGCTCCAACATTTTTGTCACTTGGTTTAATTGGTATTATAAAAGACAGTATGAATTATTTTCAACTATGGGGTAGCATGTTAAAAAAACATGAAATTCCTACCAACTTTGAATGGTGGAGTATAAATTTTAGCTTAATATTCATGCTAATATGTTTTATAGGCATTAAAATATTCTTTTATAATAAGTCCAATAAACACGAGGAAGGTAAAACCATTAGAGTGCAATCATATTCAAATTTATCTCAAAATAGTGCTGAGCAGGTAATTTCTTCTATAATTCCTTGGCTGACAATATTTGCAGATAAACTTGATTTTAAGGTGTTATTTGTCTGCATAATACTTCAATGTTGCTTTATTGCAATTGCAAGTTACAATAACAATAACTATAATTTACTATGTTCAATATGGGGGTATCGTTATTATGAGGTTCATACGGAAGAAAACACATATATTCTTATTTCTAAAAAATGTATTAGAAATAAGAATGAAATCAAAAAGTATGTTGAAGTAACAGATTATATGGGTTTAATTATTAATGATTAATAACTATGAGTCAATTTTACGCATTGATGCACGACAATACGGTAAAATATATATCTCTGAGAGAAGAAATTATTGCCGATATTAGAAATCTTTTTATAAACGGTGGTGCTGTATTAAAACCTGAAGGTATAGAAGAGGATGAATTTGATGGTAATATCGTAAGCCGAAATGGAGAAAATATTACGTATGTCAATTATAACTTACCAGAAGATTTTGCTCGTATACCAGATAATCAAGCAGACATGTCCGAATATAATATAAACGAGGACACACCTAAAAGTATATTTTATTATGATGACGGAAAATTTTATTTTCAGGCTTTTAATAAGAAAAATATGTTACAACGTAAAATGATTCTGCAAATTGAGTTTGGAAACGTCTTTGCCAGAATGAATAACAATGCTTTTATTGTTGAGGATAAAGTTCATGCTATATTCGAGAATGGAAGGTTATATTTTCAAAGTTATACAATTGCAAATCAAATATTTTCATTGATAGATTTCGTTACCGAAGCCACAAATACAGAAATTGAATCCTTTGGAGATATAGAGGGAATCAATGTAAATACAGAAAACATAAAACATATTGCAAATATAAAAACTCGTCGACTTATAAAATTATTATCCAATACAGATAATATTGAAACTTTTATGAGAAAGGCATCTCGTACAAGAGCCAATCTTTTAAGGAAATATGGAGTGAATGCACAAATTAATGAAAATAACGAATTAGTATTACCAACTAATAATGTTGTAGAGTTGAATCGCACCTTGGAATTTCTTAATGAAGATATATTTAGAGGAGTAATTACAGATAGGCTTTATCGATCAAATTCAAAGAAAAAAGATAATCATTAATTATGAACGAAGAAAATAAAATAATCCTATATCAGGACGATAACGAAATAACTCGTGTATCGGTACGCTTTGCCGATGAAGACTTATGGTTGACACAGAGTCAGTTAGCAGAGATATATGACACATCACAACAGAATATTAGTCAGCATATAGACAATATCTACAAGGATGGAGAACTTATAGCAGAAGCAACTAACAAGAAATTCTTGTTAGTTCGTCAGGAAGGCAATCGTCAAGTAAGGCGTAATATAGACCATTATAATCTCGATATGGTCATAGCTTTGGGATATCGTGTCCAGTCTCAAATAGCAACACGCTTCCGGCGTTGGGCGACACAACGTTTACATGAATATATTCAGAAAGGTTTTGCGATGGACGATGAACGGCTGAAACAGGGAGGAAACCGCTATTTCCGAGAGTTATTGCAGCGTATCAGGGATATTCGCAGTAGCGAACGAAATTTTTACCAGCAGGTTACGGACATATATGCTACAGCTACGGACTATGATCCTCGTAGTGAAATGACTAAAACTTTTTTCGCCACCGTGCAAAACAAACTGCATTATGCGGTTCATGAGAATACAGCTGCAGAGATAATATACAACCGTGTGGACAATGAAAAACCGTTTGTCGGAATGACTAATTTCAAAGGTAATTACGTAACCAAAGATGATGTAAAAATTGCGAAAAACTATTTATCTGAAATAGAACTGCAACGACTGAATCTGTTAGTTTCAGGATTTCTTGATTTTGCAGAATTCCAGGCATTGGAGATGAACCCTATGTCTATGAAGGATTGGATAGAAGCTCTTGACAATCAGATTATAGCTCACAAACGAAAAATCCTGATTGGCAAAGGCAATATTTCACATAAACAAGCCATAGAAAAAGCTGAAAAGGAATTTGAGATATACCGCAAGCGAGAAATGGATATGCTTGAAAGTGATTTCGACAAAGAGGTTAAAAGATTAAACAAGAAATAAAGTGATATTATAATATGAATAATGCAATTGATTTAGCCTTTCTTACGGCAAAAGTAGCTACATTAAAAGATGAGAAAGCAAAAATGATTGTTGAAGGTGCTTCTTTAGCATATAACATAACTCAAGTTGCTCGTTTCCGATCTATGATTGTGGAGTTATCACAAATATGCAACTATATTGTGTACAAAGCTAGAATCATAGGAGAATGCACACAAGGAGAATATGATTTAGCTTTGGAGTGCCAACGGCAAATTGAGGAATGCAACAAACAAATAGCCAAACATGAAACAATGACTATGGTAGATGGTATATCTTTGCTTATTGATATGCTTGGTAATTTGAATAAAAAATAAATCGGTTGGAATCCCACACCAAGGTGGAGCAAAAACACATGGCATCTGCTTGTATTTCAAAATAAAGCGTTACCTTTGTACTATAATAGGAAATCGACTCCGCAAGACACTGCAAAATATTGCAAGAATCCGGTGGAGCAATAGCGGGAGATTACTTCTTTAGCTGAAAGATACATCAAAGATATTCAGCCACTTATCGTTAGATTACGATTCCTGGTGGCACCACTTTGAAGAAAAGCAAAAGACAGTAAAATCCTGATTTCCAAGCGAAATCGGGATTTTTTGTTTTCCCCCGACACGCAAAAAACGGCAGAATGGCAAGACCAGTTCGAAAAGAGAATGATACATATTCTTTTGGAACTGGTCGAGTAAAGTATTGTGGTGACCGGTTTGTCTATAGCATTCAAGGACGGACTGCCTTGACCTCTCCCGGGGGTACCCCGAACTGACGCTTGAATGCACTGAAGAAGTGCGAGCGGTTCTTGAAACCTACCGCTACGTATACATCGGAGGGTTTGGTGTCGCCTTGGGCTAACAGCTCGTAGGCTTTTTCGAGGCGTTTGCGGATGAGCCATTTCTCGGGCGAGAGGTCGCTCACTTTGGCGAAGTCGCGCTTGAAGGTGGCAAGGCTGCGCCCGGTGTAGGTGGCGAACTCGTCGAGTGTCATGTCTTGTGTGAAATTTACCTCCATGAAAGAGAGCAGGTCGATCTTCCACGACTCGTTGAAGTCGAACAACGTGGGGTAGAAGCGATCGTCCGTATCGAGCAGGCAATAGAGGGCCTCTTGCATCTTCAAGCGGATGATTTCGTCCTTTGGTTTGAGGTTGGCATCGGTGTAGGGGAGGAGCGACAGGAACAGGCTTTGCAGGGCTGGAGTCTGGGGCAGCAGGAGGGCCGATTCGCGGAATCGTTTCACCTCTTTAGATAGGGTCGTCTTGTCTAACGTGCTGAAGAAGTTGCGCAGGAAATTGCGCTCGAAACGGATGCTGATGGCTTTGTAGGGTGTGCCGCCGGCGGTGTGTTTCAGCAGTTTTACCTGGTGGTTCCGCTTGATGAAGACGTAGTTTCCTTTGCCTACCTTCAGGGTGTGTCCGTTGTCGTCGACCACCATCTCGCCCGAGTAGACGTAGATGAGGACGTGGACGGGCATGCGGTATTCCGACAGCATCTCGTGCGGCACGAAGCAGCTGTATACGATGTTCCAGTAGTTATAAACTTGTGACTCTTTTAGCATGACGGTGTAAATTTAAGTGTTTATCGTCGAGTGAACAAACTTTTCTCCTGGTCGTGCAGTTGGAAACGGCATAGACGTCTCTCGCCCGATGCCGGAACCTGCGCCGGTTACGGGGGTGTCTTGTTGTCAAGATGCAGTCTCGTTGTTTTGCAAATCAAGTCAACACTAAAAATGTGGTTATCGGGTTTGTTCTTATATTCTTATGATGGCCACGCCTGCTATCATGAGTGCCACGCCGGCAAGCTGGAGGTACGAAATCTGTTTCTGTACCGATCCCATCCAACCGTATTTTTCCATCAGAAGGCTAAGTAGCATCTGCCCGAGCAGCAGGGCCATGAAAAATGCGCCTGCTCCAATCTGTGGTATCAGCCATGAATTGCCAAACACGGCGATGGCACCGCATATGCCGCCCAGCCACATCCACCACGGATTCTCTTTTTTGAAGGCCATGCGCATACGGCCCAGTTTGCCGCTCCCGATGCAGAAGACCGCAATCACAGTGGTTGCGATGAAAAACGATAGGGTGGATGCCTGTACTGCCGATTCGAGGCAGAGACCCAGCCGGCCGTATATAGCCCCGATGGAGGCCATGAGACAGCCTGCTATGATGGCCGAAAGTTGCCAGAGCAGGGTGTGCCGACTTGCGGCGTGTGTCGTTTCTTTCTTCCTCAAATTCGGTATGACCACGACCAGCAGTACCCCCACAACCAGCAGGAGCATGGCCACCATGCGCAGGGTCGAAAACGGAATGCGCACTGACCCGAAGAGTCCGAAATGGTCTATGACCAGACTGAACAGGAGTTGCCCCAGCAGGGGAAGAATGGTGGTCTGCAATTGCCCAATTGCCCGGAACAGGCAGATGGTTATGGTGATGGTACACAAGGCAATGAGGCCTCCCGTCCAGCCCCACCAGGGGGTATCGGCAATTTGCCCTGCTGATGGCAGCAACGGTATTCCCAGGGAGGATGAAATCACCGCCAGCAGCAGCGAGGAGACCAGGAATGAGATGAGTGTCACCACCCAAACCTGTCCTATGCTCGCTCGCATCCGTGCGTTTGCCGCTGTCTGTATGGGGACGAGCACGCCCATCAATAAAGCTATGGATAAAAAGCCCATGTCAAAAAGAGTTATTACGATTTGTGTACTCCCGAACTGCCGTATAGTCTGGTGCGCAGTTCTCCCAGTTCTGCAATCTGCTCATCGGTGCGGTTTCCATATACGTTCAGCTTGTCCAGTTCGGCGGTGAGGGTGGCGTATTCCTCATGGGTGAGCCAGACCTCGGCTGCGCTCAAGTTTTCCTGGATGCGAGCATCGCTCCGCATGCCGGGGATGGGCACGATGTGTGTCTGCTTCATTACCCAGGCCAGGGCTATTTGTGCCGGTGTACAACCTTTGGCCTGTGTATATTGTGTGACCAGATTTATGATTGGCTGGTTGGCCGTCACGTTTTCGGGTTTGTAACGCGAAATAACCCGGCGTATGTCGTCGCCCTCGTAATGCTGTTGTGCGGTATATTTGCCGCTGAGCAATCCTCCAGCCATCGGAGAGTAAGCCACAAAGCCTATCCCCAGCTCCCGACAAAGCGGAATCACATCGGTTTCCCACTGGCGGGCCATCATGGAATATTCGCTTTGCACGGCGGTGAGCGGCGTTACGGCGTTGGCTTTACGCACCTGCTCGGCGGTAGCCTCCGATACGCCCCAGGCCAGGATTTTGCCTTCGCGGATAAGTTCGCCGAACCACTCTGCCATCTCCTCCACATCGGCTTCCTCGGGTACGCGGTGTGCATAGTACAGCTCTACGTGGTCTGTCTGCAATCGTTTCAGGCTGCTTTCAATGGCAAAGCGTACTCCGTTTCGGCTGAGCTTTCCCCCGGATATGTGCTCTTGCCCCATGAGGGCTGCCGGCGAATACTTGGTGCTCAGTACAATTTCGTTACGGATAGGTTTCAAGGCTTTCCCCACCAGTTCTTCGTTGCGGTAGGTGGCATATATTTCGGCCGTGTCGTAGAAGGTGCATCCCATGTCGTGAGCCTTGCGCATCAGTCGAATCGACTCTTTTTCTTCGGGAATCTTGCCGTATGCCGTGCTGAAACCCATGCAACCCATGCCGATGGCGGAGACTTCCAGGTCTCTCAGTTTTCGGGTGTTCATCGCAACCTCCTTTCTCATGAGTTTGTTTCGGCGTAGACCGTCTCGCATTCGCCGCGTTCGTTGTACATCTTCCAATAGCTCTCGGCTATGCGTGAGGGGGCAAAAAATCCGTCACCACCGATGGCTCCGCATACCGTCACGGTACCTACAAAAATGCCTTGCGCCTTCAGCTCCTCGTGCAGGGCATGGGCCATGGCCCGGAGTGCAGCTTTGTCGAGCGACAGGGGGAGGTAAGCCGCGCTTGGGAAGAGAGCCAGTCCGCCGCCGGTCAGTATGATGGTGCCCTTCTTTTGGCCGAACTCCTCGTTTGCTACCTGGCCGATGCAGTGGTAGGCACTTGCCACGTCCACTTGGTAACGGCGCAGCAGTTCCGAGTTGTCCATCCGTCCCGGTCCGTCGGGTGCTGTGATACCTACGTTGTATACGAGAACATCGGGCGTACCGAATTGCTGCTTCATTTGGGCAAATGCCTCCGTCAAAGTTTCCGGTCGCTCGGCATCGGCCACGAAGGCATTCGCTTCAATACCTTCGGCGGTGAACTCTTGTTCATACTCTTTTAAGGCCTCGCTGTTGCGTGCCATCAGCACCACCCGAAATCCTTCTTTTCCAAACCGTTTGGCTACGTGGTTGCCTAGACCCTGTCCGGCTCCTACCACTACGATTGTCTTCTTCTCCATAATTCGATTGATATTCATATTATAAGGTTATCCGTAATTTTTCTGCTTCACTTCTGTGGCTGACCATGCCCCGGTAGTGCAGGCCGAACAGGCGACAGAAGATGTTCATCGTGTAGTTACCCGCCTCGAGCATGGCTGTTGACGGGGCTGCACCCTGGAAGATGAAGTAGAGCTCTTTCCCGCTCAACCGATGTTTCAGGGGTGTTTCGTAGATGTGGTCGAGCAGCGTGCGGAATTGCCCCGTCATGGAGTGCCAATAGACGGGACTGCCCATGACGAGCACATCGGCTTCCAGCATCTGCTGCATGACTTCGTCGAATTGATCGTCGTCGAAAGATTGCCCCAGAGGATAAATCTTGTAATCGACCAGGTTCAGTGTTTTATACTTCGTCTCTGCGAGCATCCGTTAGGCCATTGCGGCGGTATTGCCGCTACGGTTGGGGCTTCCGTTTATGAATAGTATCCGTTTCATCACTTTCCGATTTGTTTGTCTTACGGTTGCAAAGGTATGACGGAAAAGAACGGGCAGAGTTGTTGTCCGGCTCAAAGAAGAGTTGCTTTGCGGCTCATTTGAGTCTCCTCTTCGGTGCCCTCCCAAGAGGGCATATAGGCCCGTCGAGGGAGTAGCAAAAGGGGAATCGGCTGATGGCTATCTTGTTTTATTCCCTATCGATAAAGCGGGGGTGCGACCCCGTGTGGAGTGCGCACCCCGCTGTTGACTCGAACGAGGGCCCCCGGTGGAATGGGGGGCGTAAACAGGTAGGATAAGTGTAACATCCTCGAGTTCGAGTCGAGGTCCCCTCTGGACTCTTTTTTATGAATAGACGTTGCGTGAGTTGTCGCTCAGTCCCCTTTTTTATAGCCCGTGTGCCGTGCCGGTTGTGACCGGGGTGGGCAGGTCGGGCCTGTTTTCTCAGTCGTTTGTTGATATAGAGGCGTGAGGTGGATGATTTCTATCTACCCCCGGCCGATTTTTATTTACCGGAATAGCGAAGGGGGGCAAAAGCGCAAACGGGGTGGCGCTTTATGCCGGGCCGAATCCTGTCGTCGTGACACAAAGATGATAAAAAGATGACCGATGGAAAAGTCGGTGAAAGGGGGGTGTATGAAATGGGCCGTCGCCTGGCATTTGATACAAGGGGTGCGGGGTGGTGCGGATTAGCGTTTGCGCCAGAGGATGTAGCTGGTGTTGGCGGGCATGCGGTACGACTTGCGGCCGAAGGTGTGGCGCTGCCCTTGGGCATCGGTGCTCCAGCCGTAGGAGAGGCTGCCTACCAGGTAGATGGCGTGGGTGACGTCGAGGTCCTCGAGGGCCTGGGCGAAGTCGTGGAACGACTCGTTCGAGAGGGTCTCGACAACCATGATTTCGCCGTTGCGGTCGCACAGCGAGCGGCGTATCGATTTGTTTTTGGGTTCGTTGTCGACCAGTTTGCCGTTGTCGACGAGCGGATATTGGCGGAAGAAGTAGCCGCCGGTCTCGGTGGCTCGCTCGAAGAGCGGGGAGTTTTCGGCCACGCCTACGGTGATGGTGTCGTGTATGATGGCACAGTAGCCGATTTTGGCTTTGCCCCAGGCCAGGGGTTCGCCCTTGAGCACGAAGGCTCCCACGATTTTACGGTTGTCGCGACGGATGTCGGCGGCCTGGGCTACGAAGATAATCGACGAATCCCGTTCGTCCAGAGCTCCTACCTGCAGCGAGGGGACGGCCCCGTGGGGAATGTGGATGCGCAGTGGGATGTCGTTGATGGTGGTGTCGATTGTCTGGGTGTAGGGCGTGGCGAGGGTGTCGGGGCAGGAGCCCAGCCGGTCGACCACCCGGGGCTCGGGCACCGTGGTCGTGGAGGGTTGCTGCTCGAAGTAGGAGATGTTCTCTTCGTCGGTCTCGGGTGCCTCATTCCCGGGCGAGAGCAGCAGAAGCAGCGCAATGACCACCCCGATGAGGATAACGATGGCAATCACCCAGCGCAACCATCGGCTGTCGTTTTGGGGATCGTTGGGGGCCGTGGCTCCCGAGTCACCGATAATCCGTATTTCGTCGTCTCTGATATTGTCTTTGAAGTCTGTCATCTTTTATTCCCTTTCCGATTCAACGAGTTCTTTCAACTGTTTGAGCGCCTCGCGTGAGGGCGTCACCGTATATTTGTTCGAGCTGTTGTCCGACAAGATTAACTGCTGTTTGGGCAGGTTGATGTAGTAGATATACCTGCGGTTGATAATCAGTTGCTTTCCTATTCTGATGAAGGCTTTGCCCGACGAACTGCCCAGTTGTTCGGCAATGAGTTTCTCGATTTGCCCCAACTGGTAGGTCACTAATCGGGCCTCCCCGTCGGCCAGAATCAAGGTAGAGTAGTTCCCGTCCGACGAGATATAGATGATGCGGTCTTGTGCGATGCGCACCAGATCGGTCGAAGTCGATATGATGAGGTAGTCAGACATCTCTCTTTCGTCGAGAACAAATGTAAAGAAGAATTTTTTTCGGGACAAACGAATCGGTCGCGAATGTATCAACCGCGGGGTGGAGTGTATGAAATGGCCCCTCGGGCGGACGAAATGGCCCGGAGCGGTCGCGCTCCCCCCCGATGTCGGGCTACTCGGTGGGGAGTAGCTCTACATCGACATAGAGGGGCAGGTGGTCCGATGCCTGGGTGACGTCGCCCGAGTGGAATCGGGTGGCGATTTGCGAGTCGGTCACCCGGCAGGGCACGCCGTTGTTCAGTTGCAACACGTAGTCGATGCACATCTCCGGCTTGCGCGACGAGTAGGTGTTGCCCTCGACCGAGAGCACCGTCCAGTGCTGCTTGAGGGTCTGCAGGGTCTGCGAATCGGGCTGTGCGTTCAGGTCGCCCAGCAGGAATACCGGCTTGTTGCTCTCGCCGTATCGTTCGGTAAAGATTCGGTTGATGTATTCGGCTTCACGCACCTGGGTCTCGGCCTGCAGGTCGAGGTGGGTCGAGGCTACGATGCAGTCGTCGAGCTCGACAACCGCCACGGTGCGAGGTTCGCCGCCCGGCGGCAAGGCGATGGTGTAGTGGTGGCCGATGCGATTGCGGCACACCACCCCGATACCGTACGAGCCACCCCGGTAGGGCATGGCGGGGGCATAGGCATAGTGCCACTTCATGAGGCGGGCCAGACGGTCTATCTGGAAGATGCCGCCCGTGCGGGAGGTGCAGCTGTCGAGCTCTTGCAAGGCCACGGCGTCGGCATCGAGCTCCAGCATCATCCGGGCTATCGAGGCGTAGCTGCCCGAGGTGTATTTGGTGAATGCCCCCACGTTGTAGCTGACGAGCCGGATTGTGTTCGGGGCTTTGGGGTAGAGTGCGGTGGCTTGGGGGCTGCCGGGGTTCGCTTTGTGCTCCTCTTGGGCCTGGCCCTGCAGCGGGAGAACGAGCAGCAGAGCCAGCAGGAAGGCCATCCGTATATCGGTTGTTTTCATGGTTGTACGGGTAGGGGGTTAATAGTTCGACATGTCGGTGACGGCCGTGGGGCAGAGTATGGCGGCGTGGGCGGCGTGCTGGGCAATGGCGGCCTGTTGCTCGGTAACTCCGTCGGGGCGATAGGCGATGCCAATCGACGATTCGCCGAAGAAGGTCTCGAACCAGGTGCAGGCAGCCGTGTAGCGGCCATACTTCAGGTTCAGGTGGTAGCCGTCGCGGCAGAGGGTGTCGCCCAGGCTGCTGCTGCGGGCATTCTGTATGGCGGTGCCGGTGGGGATAACGATGGTTATGTGCTGACGCTTGGCCACCTGGTCGTAGGAGAATACCACGTCGTCGTACATGGCCTGCTGGTTCTTACCATAGCGGAAGAATCCCGGGTGTGTCGAGTTCTTGGCGTAGGCCCAGGTCTGCTGCAGGGCATATTGTACGTGGGGGTTGGTCGCATGGGCACGAACGTAGTCCATGAGTTCGGCCAGGTCGGGGAAGTAGGTGCTGTACTGCCCGGCCAGGGAGCTCACCTGCTGGAATACGATGTAGTCCCACTCCTCGTCTTTTAGGGCTTCGAGTAGGGTTGTGCCACGTTCTTCGGAGTATTGACCGTCGACATTTTTGCGGTAGTGATAGGCGGGGCGGTCGTGGCGGGCGTTGTCGAGGTGGCGCTCGATGGAGCATCCGCCTATGTAGGTGTTGGCCACGATGATATGTTTCCCGGCCGAGCGGGCTACCTCGTCGAGGTACTCGATGCCGTCATCGGCAAAGCTGTTGCCGATGGCCAGTATCTTTACGGTGTCGTTTTGAGCCTGAAGTGCTGCCGACAGGAGCAGGCACAAGGCGAGCAGAAGGGTGTGTTTGGTTTTCATAAGTGATGAATGTGTTTTATTGGATTTCGGGGAGCCAAATTACACAATTTTTTTGTCACGACGATACAAATGGACCCAATTTTTGAACCGAAAAAAGCGCGGCGTACCGGAGTGAGAGTCGTTGTCTTGCGGGTGCGGGCGAGTGCGATTACGCATTATCCCAGCGTAATCGAATAGCGGCCGTGACGCAGGTCTTTGATAATCTCGAAGACCAGTTGCAGAATCTGGGGAATGGCTCTCCTGATTTCGGGCGAGAGGTGCATGCCCAGGCTGTGGCAGTTGCGCACGCTCACGGCCAGCAGTTCGATTTGCGGAGCCTCACCCAGGAGCAGCATGGCGTCGATCATTTCTTTCAGTCCTATTTCGTGGGCGCTCAGCAGGGGCGGGTAGTCGCGGGAATATCGGGGAGAGAGTCTTCGTATGGTCCCGACCGGACGGTTGTCGAGGGCTGCATCTACGAGAATGATGCGAGGATAGCTTTGCAACGTCTCCAGCAGGGCCAGTCCCCCGGTCCCCCCGTCGAGGACATCGACGCCGCGAGGCATCTCCATTTGGCTGAGGGTATGTACGATGTGTATGCCTATCCCCTCGTCGTTGAGCACGAGGTTTCCTATCCCCAGCACGAGGATAGGTTCGCTGTCGGGGGCCGTTTGGCGGGGCCTATTTTCGTTTCGTTTCATGGCTTATCTCTTCTTTTTGTCGGTGTATCTGTTGTTGCTGGTTTTGCTCGGTTTCATACTCCTCGGCCAAATCTTCCCGGATGAACTTCCACCCGCCGATAATCGATGAGGCGATGCCGTTGCGCTCGATGTAGTCGTGGTAGAAGACCAGATAGATGTGTGCTATGGAGAAGAGGATAAAGGCCCACATGGCCAGGTGGTGAATCTGCCGCACGACGAAGAATCCGCCGCATAGTTGGAGTATCCACGAGAAGAAGAGCTCCATCACGTTGTTGGTCGATACGCAGAACATGGCCAGACCGGTGACAGTCTGGATGATAAACAGCACGAATACCCCGAAGTAGGTAAAGGCGGCCAGGCTGTTGTGTCCGATGTCGTAGAGGGGTTTGGGCGAGAGTAGCAGCACGTCGACCTTGGTCGTGTCGCGTATGCCCCGCCACTGCTTTCGGGTGAGGGGCAGGTAGTTGTTCCAGCGTGCAAACGAGTTGCCGGCAAAGGCCCAGTAGAGGCGTACGAGAAAGTTGAGGATAAAGACAAAGGCGGCTACGAAATGGATAAACCGTACCCAGCCAAACCAGTAGTTGGCCTCGGGGGGCGTGGCGTGCTGGATGGCCGGTGGATTGCCTATGAGGTAACCGGTCACACACAGTACGACAATGGCGACTGCATTGGCCCAGTGGAAGATACGCACGGGTAACTCCCAGACGTATATCTCGCGTAAGGATTTTCGACGGCTTATCATAACAGTTTCTTTTTTTTGAGGTTATCGTTATATCAGTTCACAGCGGTGTATGTGTTCGCCCCGCTCGTCGTAGAGATGTACGGCGCAGGCCATACAAGGGTCGAACGAGTGTATGGTGCGTATGATTTCGAGCGGAGTTTGCGGGTCGGCGACCGGGGTGCCGATGAGCGAAGCCTCGAAGGCCGACCGTTGGCCGCGAGTATCGCGGGGCGAAGCGTTCCAGGTGGTGGGCACAATCATCTGGTAGTTCGACACTTTACCATCCTTGATGTTTACATAGTGGGCCAGCGAGCCGCGGGGAGCCTCGGTGAGGCCTACGCCCTGTGCCGTCTCGGGCCAGGTGCGGGGTTCCCACTTGACCCCGTTGAACATGCGGTAGTCGCCGTTCTTGATATTTTGCAGCAGGGCAGTGTAGAAGTCGGTTTGCCAGTCGGCCAGCAGACTGGCTTCGATGGCTCGGGCCAGGGTGCGACCTGCGGTGGAGTACATGGCTTCGTAGCCGACTCCCAGCTGGTCGAGACATCGGGTGGTGATGGCTCGGTAGGTTTCGTCGCCGCAGGCGTGTGCCACGATGTTGCGGGCCAGGGGACCTGTCTCCATGGGCATGCCTTTGTAGCGGGGGGTTTTTATCCAGCTGTAAGGCTGGTCGCGATCGAGGTACTGGTAGGGGGGTGTGGCTCCGGTGTAGTCGAGATGCGTTTCGCCTACCGAGGGGTGCAGGCCCACCTCCTTGCCCTGCGAATAGGAGTACCACGAGTTGTTCACAAACTCGAGCAGACCGTCCATGGCCCAAGGGTCGAACTCGACAACCCGCGACAGGTCACGGTCGACGACGATACCTCGGGGGCTCTTGTAGGTCGACAATTCGCCGTAGTGCCCCATGGGGTAGTCGCCGTAGGCGATGTAGTTGTGCAGGCCTCCACCGATGCGGGTCCACTCGGGATAGTAGGAGAGGATGGCCAGCACGTCGGGCAGGTATACCTGTTGCACGAAGGTCTGAGTGCGTTCGATAATCTGGGCTACGTAGTTGAGCCGCTCCATGTTGAGGGCGTTGGGGTCGTTGATGTTGATGGCACAGGCCATACCTCCCACCAGGAAGTTGGGGTGCGGGTTCTTTCCGCCGAAGATAGTCTGTATCTTCACCATCTCCTTTTGCACGTCGAGAGCCTCGAGATAGTGAGCCAGAGCCACGAGGTTGACCTCGGGCGGCAGTTTGTAGGCGGGGTGTCCCCAGTAGCCGTTGGAGAAGATGCTGAAGCGGCTGGTCTCGATGAACCGCTCGATGCGTTCCTGTATCTCGACAAAGTAACCTATCGAGTTCTTGGGCCAGGGCGAGAGGCTTTGGGTCACCTCGGCCGCTTTGCGGGGATCGGCTTTCAAGGCCGACATCACATCGACCCAGTCGAGAGCCTGTAACTGGTAGAAGTGGGTCACATGGTCCTGTATGGTTACGGCCGACTGCATGAGGTTGCGCACCTGCTCGGCATTGGGGGGTACGACGATGCCGAGGGCATTCTCGACCGCCCGTACCGAACAGAGCGAGTGTATCGAGGTGCATACGCCGCACACGCGCCCTACATAGGCCCACACGTCGCGGGGGTCGCGGTCTTTGACAATAATCTCGATGCCGCGTATCATGGTGCCCGAGCTGAAGGCGTCGGTGATGACGCCCCCTTCGATGTCGGCCTCGATGCGCAGGTGGCCTTCGATTCGGGTGATGGGATCTACAACAATTCGTTTGGTCATGGTTCGGTGTTTTTAGCGGTTAGTCTTTCTCCTGTTCCAGGTGGTGCGCCTTCCGTTCGAGAGTTCTCTCCTGTTGCTCGATTTGCCGTTCGTCGGCGGCGAAAGCCTCGCGGTTGGGTTCGTCGTTGTCCATCTGGTTTTTAATGAGTTTACGTTTCTGTATATTGGTTACAACGGCATGAGCCGCCACACCGGCCGCAGCTACGGCGGTGAGCCCCAGTCCTATCTGGTCGGCTGTGGCTTCGATGCCGAATCCGTTGACATCGGGCAGGTGGTGATACAGGGGTTCGGCATCCCAGAATCCGGGTTCGGCACAACCGATGCAGCCGTGTCCCGACTGGATGGGATAGCTTACCCCCTCGTTCCATTTGATGACGGCACACGAGTTGAAGGTGTTGGGGCCCTTGCACCCCATCTTGTAGAGGCAATACCCCTTCTTGGCATTCTCGTCGTCGAAGGCTTCGACAAAGAGTCCGGCATCGAAGGCCGGCCGGCGGTAACAGGTGTCGTGTATGCGGCGTCCGTAGAAGGTGACGGGTCGCCCCATGGCATCGAGCTCGGGCAGCCGATCGAAGGTGAGGATGTAGGTGATGACTCCGGCCATGACATCGGCGATGGGCGGACAGCCCTGCACGTTGATGACCGGTTTGCCCGATATGATTTTATGCACGGGTTTCGTATCGGTGGGATTGGGATAGGCACCCTGCACGCAGCCCGACGAGGCACAGTTGCCCCAGGCGATGATGGCGCTCGCTCCTTGGGCGGCCTCGTCGAAAATCTCTTTGGCCGAACGGCCGGCAATGGTGCAGTAGCCGGGATTGCCCAAGGGTATGGAACCTTCGACAATCATAATGTATTTGCCCCAGTTGGCTTTCATGGAGCGGTCGCGCACGGCTTCGGCCTGGAAGCCGCTGGCCGCCATGAGGGTGTCGGAGTAGTCGAGCGAAATCATCTCGAGCAGAATTTGCCCCACGAGCGGATGCGACGAGCGCAGAAACGACTCGCTGCAGCAGGTGCACTCCTGAAAGTGAAACCAGAGTACCGGTTTGCGGGGCTTGGACTGCAGGGCATCGACCACCTGGGCCAGACCGCTTTGCTGCAGTCCCAGCATGGCTCCCATGATGCCGCAGAATTTGAGAAACTGGCGGCGGGTATAACCCTTCGCCTTCAGCTCTTGGTAGAATGTTTTTTCTTTTCCCATGACAGATAGGTGTTTGGTCGTTTCAACAAATGCGCGGCAGTTGCTCACCGCTCAGCATATCGAGAACCCGGGTTTGCCCCAGGGCAAGTTGCAGTAGTACTTCGGGCCGACGGTCGTCGGTCACGTGGCCGATGAGGCGGGCCTCCTTCCCGTGCGGGTCGTTGTGGATGAGGCGCAGGGCCTGTTCGCTATACTCGTCGGGCAGGAATACGAGCAGAATGCCTTCGTTGGCCACATAAAGGGGATCGAGCCCCAGCAGGTCGCAGGCCGCCCGTACCGACGGGGCAATGGGCAGAGCCTCTTCGTCGAGGGTGATGGTTACGCCGGCCCCCTCGGCTATCTCGTTGAGGGTGCTCGACAGGCCTCCCCGGGTGGGGTCGCGCAGCATGTGCACGTCGGGGACTCCGGCCAGCAGGTTCGACACGATGTGGGTGAGGGCGGCCGTGTCGCTCTCGATGGTCGTCTCGAATCCCAGATTTTCGCGCGTGGAGAGAATCGACACCCCGTGATTGCCTATCGGGCCGGTCACGATTATGGCATCGCCTTTCTTCACTCGGTGAAGGCCTATTTCGATATTGCCGGGTACGACGCCTATGCCCGAGGTGTTGATGTAGAGTCCGTCGCATTTGCCATGCTCCACCACTTTGGTGTCGCCGGTGACAATCGACACTCCGGCTCGTAAGGCAGCCTGGTGCATGGCTTCCACGACTTTCCGCAGAGTGTCGAGGGGCAATCCCTCTTCCAGGATGAAGGCGGCCGAGAGGTAGAGCGGCGTCGCTCCACAGCAGAGCAGGTCGTTTACCGTGCCGTTTACGGCCAGGTCGCCAATGTTACCTCCGGGGAAAAAGAGGGGCGACACCACAAACGAGTCGGTGGTGAACGCTATGCGAGGTGAGGCGATGGTGAGGGTGGCTCCGTCGTGAGCCTGCTCGAGCCAGCGGTTGGCAAAGGCCGGATAGAAGAGGGTCTCGATGAGCCGGCCGGTCATGCGTCCGCCCCCGCCGTGAGCCAGGGTAATGCAGTCGTTGGGCTGCGTGGGTAGAGGGCAATCGGGTATATTCATATTCTTCTTTTTTTTAAGCGGTTCGGTAGCGGTAAAATGCGGCGCAGGCACCTTCGCTCGATACCATCGAGGGGCCCAGCGGGGAGTCGGGGGTGCAGCCTCGACCGAAGAGCGGACATTCGCAGGGCGAAATCTGTCCCTTCATGATTTCTCCGGCCCGGCAGGGCGAGGTGTCGGCAGAGTTTTGTATCGCACAGTGAAAACGGTTTCGTGCCTCATATTGTTCATAGGCTGGGCGCAGTTTCAACCCGCTGCCGGCAATGGTTCCCAACCCTCGCCAACGGGCATCGCAAGGGGTAAAATAGCGGGTTGTCTCGCGGCGGGCACGCACGTTGCCCTGAGGGGCGACAGCCCGAGGGTAGGCGTTGACGACCCGGGTCTCTCTCCGGGCCCGGAGTTGTACGGCCCGGTAGATGCCGTAGAGCAGATCGGCCGGTTCGAAGCCGGTAACGACGATGGGACGTCCCGTCTGCCGGGCCAGTTGCCGGTACTCTTCGAGGCCGGTAATCGAGCAGACGTGTCCGGCCGCGAGCAGGGCGTCGATACGGCATTCGGGATCGCGGGCCAGCTGTTCGATTGCAGCGGGCAGGGTGAAGAGCGAAGTGAGCAGCGAGAGGTTATCACGTCTGTCGGCGATGGTTTCACTCAGCAGCAGGGTGTAGAGCGGGGTAGTGGTCTCGAAGCCGACAGCCAGAAATACCACTTGTCGGTGCCGGTTCTCGCGGGCAATCTTCAGAGCGTCGAGCGGTGAGTAGACGATGCGGATGTCGTGCCCTTCGGTACGCAGATGTTGCAGGCTGATGCCCTCGGTATCGGGCACACGCATCATGTCGCCGAAGGTGCAGAGTATCGTGTCGGGCATGCGGGCTATGGCCAGCGCCTGAGCTACGGTCTCGGCCGGGGTGACACATACGGGGCAGCCCGGGCCGTGAATCATCCGTACGGTATCGGGCAACAGCTCTTCGATGCGGTAGCGCGACAGGGCATAGGTCTGTCCGCCGCACACCTCCATGATGCGGATCGGCTGTACGGCCTCCTGCCGGATGGCCCGAAGCAGGGCAGTGAGGTTGCGGGGATCCCGGAAGGGGCTGTCATACCACATGGCTCTCGGGGTTCAGGTGACGGGCCAGTGTTTCGAAGTCGGCCAAGGTGGCTTCGGCCTCCTCCCGGTCGAGCCGGGCAATGGCCATACCGGCGTGGGCCAGGATGTAGTCGCCTGTCGAGACGTCGGTATATTGAATGCAAATCTCTTTGTACACGCCGCCGAAATCGACGGTTGCCATACGCAGGGTGGGTGAGTTGTCGATGGCGACAATCTTCCCGGGAATAGCCAGACACATGTTCGTTCGTTTTTTCGAGTATGCCCCATGAACAACTTACCGGCCTCGATTGTTTAAGGAGGAGTCTGAAAAAAACATTTGCAGATGAATCAGTATCACATACATGTCAGGGGGCTTGTACAGGGTGTGGGATTCCGCCCCTGCGTCTATCGCCTGGCTACCGAAATGGGTTTACACGGCTATGTAGATAACAGCAACGACGGTGTACTCGTTGTATTGCAGGCGACCGAGGAGCAGAAAGATTGTTTCGTGAGGGCGTTGCCCGAAGCGGCTCCGGCAGTCGCTACCATCGAGCGAATCGATGTCGAGACTCTTCCGGCTACTACGACGTACGATTGCTTCGAGATTGCTCCCAGTCGCAGCGACGGCAGCGAGATTACCCGCATTAGCCCCGATATAGCCATCTGTCCCGAGTGTTTGCAAGACCGTCGTCGACAGCCCCACCGTATCGATTATCCCTTTATCAACTGTACTCACTGCGGACCCCGCTTTACTATCATCAAGGCTCTGCCCTACGACCGTGGGGTGACCACCATGAGCGACTTCGAACTGTGCGACACCTGTCGCCGCGAATATGCCGATGTGAACGACCGCCGGTTTCACGCCCAGCCTATTGCCTGCAATCGTTGTGGCCCCGTGTATACGCTGCGCGACTCGAGCGGAGAGCTGGAGCGCGACTACCGTCGTCTGGTAGAGCGTGTGGCATCGACCCTGTCGGGCGGTGGACTGGTTGCCCTGAAGAGCATGGGCGGGTACAACTTGTTGTGCGATGCCGACAATGCGCAGGCGGTGGCCCGCCTGCGCAAGTTGAAGGGGAGGTACGCCAAACCGTTGGCCGTGATGTATCGCGACGAGGCTACCGCCACCGACGACCTGGCCCTCACCGACGAGGAGCGTCGGGCCCTGACTTCGTGGCGCCGTCCCATCGTCGTGTCGCACGAACGGGCTCACCATGCCTCCTGGCTCAACGAGGGGTATCGCTCATTGGGAGCACTTTTGCCCTATATGGCCATTCATTACGACCTGTTCGAGGCGGCCCCCCGGTTGCGGCGTATGGTTGTTACCAGTGCCAACCTGAGCGGAAATCCTATTGTCATTGCCGATGGTGAGGCTCATGACCAGTTCGACTCGCAAGTAGAACTGGTGGTGTCGTACAATCGCGAGATTTACAACCGGATAGACGATTCGGTGGTGTGCGAGTATGACGGCTTGTGCCGTCCCGTGCGTCGGGCCCGGGGGTATACGCCCGAACCGTTGCACAACCTGCAACCCACCGAAGGCATTCTGGCCGTGGGGGCCGAGCAGGTTTCGAGTTTTGCCGTGGGCAAACACGACGATATTCTGCTGGGGCAGTACATTGGCGAGTTGTCTTGTCGCGAGAATCTTGCCTTTTTCGAAGAGTCGTTTTCGCATTTTGCCACGCTGTTTCGTTTCACACCCCACTGTGTGGTGTGCGACCTGCACCCCGACTATGCGGCTACGATGTGGGGCGAACGGTATGCCGCCGAGCAGCATATACCCCTCTATCGGGTACAACACCACCACGCTCATGCCGTGGCCGTGATGGTCGAGTATGACCTCGAGGGCGAGGTGTTGGCCTTGTGTCTCGACGGCACGGGTTATGGCGACGACTGTACGATTTGGGGCGGGGAGCTGTTGCGCTGCTCGCGTACCCGATACCGCCGTCTTTCGCATCAGCCCTATTTGCCTATGCCGGGAGGCGATGTGGCTGCCCGTGAACCGTGGCGCATGGCCGTGTCGCTGCTCTATTCGCTCTACGGCGAGGCGATGCCTTTGCCTCCCGATTTCGTGGAACGGGTAGGAGCCGACCGTATCAAACTGATAAGTCGCCTGATAGCCCGCCGTATCAACACCCCGCTGAGTTCGGGTGCGGGCCGGCTCTTCGATGCCGTGGCTTCGCTTCTGGGAGTAGCCGATTACAACCGCTATCAGGCCGAGGCTCCGCAGAAGCTGGAGCAGTTGGCCGACGAGTCGGTGACGAAGGTCTATCTCTTCGACCATAATAATCCTCTCGATATCTCGTGGCTGGTGGTGGCTATGGTGAACGACCTGCGTAACGGCGTATCCCGGGGTGAGATAGCCATGGCCTTTCACAACACCTACGCCGCCATGTGGTGTGCCGAGGTGGCCCGGCAGGCTGCCCGGCAGAAACTGTCGCGGGTGGTTCTCTCGGGAGGTGTTTTACAAAACAGGCTCTTGACCAATCGGCTGATGGCCCTGTTGCGTCAAGTAGGGTTGCAGCCCTATTTGCCGGCTCTCGTGCCATGCAACGATGCCGGTATTGCCGTGGGGCAGATGGCTGTCGCTGCGGCGTGGCTGGAGCGGAGTGCGATTTTGAAAACCGATTGAAGAGGGTGACGTTATGCACGAATTGTCGTTGGCTTGCAGTGTGGTCGAGTTGGTCGGTAGCGAGTTGTGCCGGCATGGCGGCGGTACGCTACGAACCGTCGAGGTGACGGTGGGCGAGCTGTCGGGGGTCGATAGTGAGGCTTTTGCCTATGCCCTGCAGATGGTACTCGATCGCAGTGACTATGCCGGTGCCCGGGTGGCACTCACCCGGGTGTCGCCCCGTTCGCGATGCCGGGCTTGCGGTGCTGTTTTCGCTCCCGCATCGCTCTATGCGCCTTGTCCGCAATGCGGTGGCTACGATACCCGGTTGGAGGCCGGGCAAGAGTTTCGCCTCACGTCGTTGACGGTCGAGTCTGATGAAGATAAACCTTAAAAACAAAACAATAAAACTATGTGTACCACTTGTGGTTGTGGCCATCGGGAGATGAGCCACGAAGAGATGCACCGTCGGGGGTTGCCTCATGGGCACGACACGGCGGTCGATATTGCCGTAGAGCAGGATATATTGAGTGACAACAATCGGGTGGCCCGGCAAAATCGGGCTCGCTGGAGTTCGATGGGGTGTGTGGCCATCAATCTGGTCAGTTCGCCGGGATCGGGCAAGACCGCATTGCTGGAACAGACCCTCGTCCGTCTGGACGAGCGGGGATTCCGGCGAGTGGCAGTTATCGAGGGCGACCAACATACCGACAACGATGCCGGCCGTATCCGTCGACTGGGTGTTCCCGCCGTCCAAATCAATACCCACAACGGTTGTCACCTCGATGCCCGCATGGTGGCCGAGGCGTTCGACGAGCTGCAAGTCTCCGACTCGCTGCTCTTTATCGAGAATGTAGGTAATCTGGTCTGCCCCGCCATGTTCGATTTGGGTGAGCATCTGCGGGTTGTCTTGCTGAGTGTAACCGAGGGCGACGACAAGCCGCTGAAGTATCCCTATATGTTTGCTGGGGCCGACATCTGTGTAATCAACAAGATCGATTTGTTGCCCTATGTCGATAGTCGTATAGACCGGCTGAAAGAGAATGCCTTGAAAATCAACGCAGATATTCGGTTTTTTGAAACATCGGCCACTCGAGGAACGGGGCTCGACGCGTGGTGCGACTACCTTGGCTCGTGTCTCGAGAGAAAGGAGGCAATATGAATTTCTTCGACGAGATGGCCGGCGTGTGGGACCGCACCAGTCGCCCCGATGCCGCAAAAATAGCGTCGTTGCTGTCGCTCTTGAGGCTTTCGCAGGGCGAGACGGTGCTCGATGTAGGTACGGGTACAGGTGTGATGATACCCTATATTCGTGAACGGGTAGGCTCCTATGTGCCGATTGTGGCCGTAGACAGTTCGGCCAAGATGTTGCATGAGGCTTCGTTGCGCTATGCCGGCGAAGGTGTACATTTTATTCAGGCCGATGTGGAGCGTGACCGGTTGGCCGGTCGCTTCGATGCCATTCTGCTCTATTCGGTTTTTCCACATTTTCGTTATCCGGTCGACACGATAGCCCGGTTGGTAACCGACAATCTGCGTTGCGGCGGGCGTCTGCTCATTGCTCATGCGCAAGGGCGTCGACATCTCAACCAGATACACGAGCGACTTGTCTCGCAGGTCTTTTCGCGCAAGCTACTCCCCGTAGCCGAGCAGGTCGAGCAGTTTACCCGGGTGGGACTCACGGTCACCTCGTTCGATGAGACCGACGAGAGCTATCATATCCTGTTGCAACGGGTGGGAGTAGGAGATGAGTTGAGTGTCTCGGTGGCCGAGGCTATTTATGAGTAGGTCCGTTAGGTTTGCTGGCTCGCAATATCTCCCGCTTGCCGTGGGGTGGGCCCGGCAGTCGCTCGACGGTGAAGCCGATGGACTGCAACCGTCGCCTGATTTCGCCCTTGGCGCAGTAGGTGGTGAGTATGCCGCCGGGAGCCAGATGGTCGTAGAGGGTGCGGAATATCGACTCGCTCCACATCTCGGGCTGTTTCTCGGGGGCGAAGGCGTCGAAGTAGACCACGTCGTAGAGCCCATCGACCGGGGTGCGGGTGAGGTCGGCGTGACGTTTGAGCAGGGTGAAGTTCGGAGCAATTTCGACCGGGCGGTCCCACTCGCAGCGGTGCAGCCGGGCAAAGGCCGGGCTCTGTTGCGGGGCGATGCGGGCGGGATAGTCGAGTCGGTCGGCAACCTCGGGGTCGAGCGGATAGAGCTCAAATGCGGTGTAGCGGATGTGCAATCCTCGCTCCTGGGCCTCGAGCAGGGTGAGCCAGGCATTCAGGCCGGTGCCGAATCCCACCTCGAGCAGGTCGATATTGCGTTTGTCCCGGGCCCGCAGAGCCATGTCGATGTAGACGTGGCGCGCCTCGGTCAGGGCCCCTTTGGTCGAGTGGTAGTGCTCGTCCAGCCCGGGCAGGTAGAGGGTAGGCACCCCGTCGTCGGTCGTTTGTATGACTATCGTGTCGCTCATCGGTCGGTTGTGTACAGATGTGGAACAAAAGTAAGACAATCTTTCCGATAAAGCGAGCCGGAGAAAAAAAAATTAGGTAGTGTAAAAATTTAAAACAAATGTAATATCCTGTCTATCTTCGACCAGCTATCTTTGTAGCGGACAATCATACAGCGAGTTTTCGCCCTCGCTTTGTCTCGAAGGGTATCGACCGATGCTCTCTTGAACATAGACAGTGTTAAATATCTATACAATACGACGATGAAAAATTCCTTTTTTAGCCGATTCACCCCCAAAGAACCTAAGTTTTTCCCTTTGTTGAAACAGTTGTCCGAGGTGCTGGTTGCCTCATCGGCCGTACTGGTGGAGAGTATGGACCACGACAAATCCGACGAGCGCGATGCCTACTACAAACGTATCAAAGACCTGGAGCGTGAGGGCGACCGCCTGGCGCATCGTATCTTCGACGAACTGGGTACCACCTTCATTACCCCCTTCGACCGGGAGGACATACAGGCGTTGGCTTCGCACATGGACGATGTAATCGACGGCATAAACAGTTGCGCCAAACGTATCTCGATTTACAATCCGCATGCCATCGGGGCAACCGGCAAGGAGTTGAGCCTGCTGGTACAGCAGGAGGCCGATTGCATCTGCAAGGCGATGGACGAGCTCGAGCGTTTCCGCAAGAACCCCACCCGGTTGCGCGAGTACTGCTCCCGGTTGCACGACATCGAGAACCAGGCCGACGATGTGTATGAACTCTTCATCAAACGGTTGTTCGAGGAGGAGAAAGATTGCATCGAACTGATCAAGGTGAAAGAGATCATGCAGATACTCGAGAAGACTACCGACTCGGCCGAGCATGTGGGCAAGGTGTTGCGGACGTTGATTGTGAAATATGCCTAACGACCGGGTGCCATGGAGTTGCTGATTATTATCATAGTTCTGGCGCTGTTGTTCGACTTTATCAACGGCTTTCACGATGCCGCCAACTCGATAGCGACCATCGTATCGACCAAGGTGCTCACCCCCTTTCAGGCGGTGTTGTGGGCGGCCTTCTTCAACTTTGTTGCCTTCTTCATAGCCAAGTACATCATCGGCGGATTCGGTATTGCCAACACCGTGTCCAAGACGGTAGTCGAGGAGTTTATCACCCTGCCCATCATTCTGTCGGGAGTCATTGCCGCCATCATCTGGAACCTCTTTACCTGGTGGAAGGGCATCCCCTCCTCGTCGTCGCATACCCTCATCGGCGGGTTTGCCGGGGCGGCCATCATGGCCAGCGGCTTCGGGGCCATACAGCTCAACATCATTCTCAAGATAGCCGCCTTTATCTTCCTGGCTCCCTTTATCGGTATGGTGGTGGCTTTCGGGTTCACGATACTGGTGCTGCATATTTGTCGCCGGGTTCATCCGCACAAGGCCGAGGTTTGGTTCAAGCGGTTGCAGCTGGTCTCGTCGGCCATGTTCAGCATAGGCCACGGCCTGAACGACTCGCAGAAGGTGATGGGTATTATCGCCGCCGCCCTCATTGCGGCTCACTCGCTGGGTCTGGGTGCGGGTATCGACAGCATAGCCGACCTGCCCAACTGGGTAGCCTTCTCGTGCTTCACGGCCATCTCGCTGGGTACCATGTCGGGCGGTTGGAAGATTGTCAAGACCATGGGTACCAAGATTACCAAGGTGACCCCGCTCGAAGGGGTGGTAGCCGAAACGGCCGGAGCCTTTACCCTCTACCTGACTGAGTTCCTGAAGATTCCGGTGAGCACGACCCATACCATCACGGGTGCCATCATCGGCGTGGGTGCCACCAAGCGGCTCTCGGCCGTGCGTTGGGGTGTGACCAAGGACCTGTGGGTGGCCTGGATTCTCACCATCCCGGTGAGCGCCCTGCTGGCTGCCGGCATCTATTGGGTGGTCTCTCTCTTTGTGTAGTGGCAAATATTGCAGATATTCGAATATAAATTTACAATTTGAATAAAAAGTTGGAAAATAATTTGCATTTTGTTTTTAAAGCGCTATATTTGTCGTGAATTATAATTGAGCATTATGTTGTTTCTATCGTTGCATCATCACCATCATTTGCATATTCCTCGCAGAGGGGTACGGTGAGTCGTGCATGTAGAAATGGCATGGAGAATATTTATATAGGCTTACCGTAGTTGCGGTAAGCCTTTTTTCTTTTAAAAAAGAGTTGAAGCATGTTGCGAATTGCCATTCAGTCGAAGGGGCGCCTCTATGAAGAGTCGATGGCCCTGTTGGAAGAGGCCGGCATCAAGTTGCCGGGCGGAAAGCGAACCCTGTTGGTCTCGGCGCGGAACTTCCCGGTCGAGGTGTTGTTTTTGCGAGACGACGATATACCCGAGTCGGTCGCCTCGGGGGTAGCCGATGTAGGTATTGTGGGTTTGAACGAGGTGTTGGAGAAACGCTGTCCCGTAGGGGTGCTCAAGAAGTTGGGCTTTGGACGATGCCGCCTTTCGCTGGCTATCCCGCAGGACGTGGACTACCCGGGCCTCGGTTGGTTTTCGGGGCGCAAGATAGCCACCTCGTATCCCGGTATCCTCTCCGATTTTCTGCACCGCAACGGCATCGAGGCCGATATTCACGTGATAGCCGGGTCGGTCGAGATTGCCCCCGGCATTCGCCTGGCCGATGCTATTTTCGATATAGTGAGCTCGGGCAGTACGCTGGTGAGCAACCGGCTGAAGGAGGTGGAGCAGGTGGTCGAGTCGGAGGCGGTGCTTATCGGTACCGATTCGCTGTCGGACGAAAAACAGGAGATTCTCGACGAGCTCCTCTTCCGTTTCGAGTCGGTGCAGGCGGCCGATGGCAAGAAGTATATCCTGATGAATGTGCCGCAAACGCGGCTGGCCGACGTGCTTGCCGTGTTGCCGGGCATCAAGAGCCCCACGGTCATGCCTTTGGCCGATCCGGCTTGGTGCTCGGTGCATACGGTACTCGACGAGAAGCGCTTTTGGGAGATAATCAACCGTTTGAAGGGCGCCGGTGCCGAAGGTATCGTGGTGCTCGATATTGAAAAGATGATTTTGTAGTATGGCAGTAAGGATTTATGACAATCCGCCCCGCGAGCAGTGGGGGGAGATAGTGGCCCGGCCGAAGGTCGACCTGGCCGACTTGTCGCATACCGTGGCCGAGGTGTTGGAGGCGGTGCGGGTCGAAGGCGACGAAGCGTTGCGGCGTTACGAGCGCCGGTTCGACGGGGTGGAGTTAGCCGGTTTTCAGGTAACTCCCGATGAAATCGAGGCGGCGTCGGCCGCCGTGTCGCCCGAGTTGAAAGCGGCCATCGGGCAGGCTATCGACAACATTACGAAGTTTCACGCCTCGCAGGCCGTGGCCGTGCACAAGGTCGAGACTACACCCGGGGTGTGGTGCTGGCAAAAGGCCGTAGGCATCGAGCGGGTGGGCATCTATGTGCCGGGGGGCACGGCGCCCCTCTTCTCGACGGTGCTGATGCTGGCCGTTCCCGCCCGGTTGGCCGGTTGTCGCGAGGTAGTGATGTGTACGCCGCCGGGACGCGATGGACGCGTTGCCCCGGCTATCCTCTATGCCGCTCGTGCTACGGGGGTAGACCGCATTTTCAAACTGGGGGGTGTGCAGGCCATCGGGGCCCTGGCTTTCGGTACGGCCAGCGTGCCTGCGGTGAGCAAGATTTTCGGGCCGGGGAACCGCTATGTGATGGCGGCCAAGCAACAGGTGCAGATGCAAGGCGTGGCTATCGACATGCCGGCCGGGCCGTCGGAGGTGATGGTGGTGGCCGATTCCGGGGCCGACCTCCGTTTCGTGGCGGCCGATTTTCTGTCGCAGGCCGAGCACGGGGCCGACAGCCAGTCGGTACTGGTGACGTCGTGTCGCGACCTGGCCGACCGTTTGCCGGACGAAATCGAGCGCCAGGCTTCCCGGCTTCCCCGGTACGAATGGATAGCCAAGTCGCTTGCCCACAGCTCGATTGTGTTGCTCGACGACGACCGGGAGCAGCTCGACCTGGTCAATGCCTATGCCCCCGAGCACCTGATTGTGCACCGGGCCGATGCCGAGGCGTGGGCCACGGGTGTGGTCAATGCCGGCTCGGTATTTCTGGGCTATTACTCTCCCGAGAGTGCGGGCGATTACGCCTCGGGTACCAACCACACGCTGCCCACGAGCGGATATGCCCGGGCTTACAGCGGGGTCAATCTCGACAGCTTCACCCGCAAGATAACCTTTCAACACATCTCGCCCGAGGGGCTGAAGAATCTCGGCCCCGTCATCGAGACCATGGCTGCCGCCGAAGAGCTGGAGGCTCACCGTCGGGCGGTGACCATACGTTTGCAAAACCTGAATAAAGCGAATGACCATGACAACCCCGAGTAAATCCATAGAGCAGTGGGTGCGCCCCAACATCCGGCGGTTGCAGCCCTATTCGTCGGCCCGAAACGAATTTTCGGGTGAGGCTTCGGTGTGGCTCGATGCCAACGAAAGCCCTTTCAATACCCCCTATAACCGCTATCCCGACCCCTTGCAGTGGGCCGTGAAGCAACGCCTGGCTCGGCAACGCGGCGTGACGCCCCGGCAGATTTTCCTCGGGGTGGGGAGCGACGAGGCCATCGACCTGCTCTACCGCATTTTCTGCACGCCGGGCCGGCACAACGCCTTGTCGATAGCTCCCACCTACGGCATGTATCGGGTGTGTGCCGACATCAACGACGTGGCCTATCGCGAAGTACCCTTGAATGCCGATTTTTCGCTCCCGGTCGAGGACCTTCTGGCTGCGGCCGATGCCGACAGCCGGCTGCTCTTCGTCTGTTCGCCCAACAACCCCACGGGCAATGCCTTCCCCGAAGCAGAAATCGAGAGACTTCTGACCGGCTTCGAGGGTATCGTGGTGGTCGACGAGGCGTATATCGACTTCTCGTCGCGTCCTTCGTGGCTCGGCCGGTTGGCCGAGTTTCCCAATCTGGTGGTGCTGCAAACCCTCTCGAAGGCGTGGGGCAGTGCCGGGGTGCGGTTGGGCATGGCCTTTGCCGCGCCGGCGATTATCGACTATTTCAACCGGGTGAAGTATCCCTACAACATCAGCGAGCCGGTGCAGCGCTATGCCCTCGACATGCTCGACCGGGCCGACGAGGTGAGCCGCTGGGTGGCCGATACGCTGGCGGTGCGCGACCGTTTTGTCGGGCAGTTGGCTGCGTTGCCTCTGGTGCAGCGGGTCTATCCCAGCGATGCCAATTTCGTGCTGGTGCGGGTCGACGAGGCCACGGCCGTGTACCGTTGGCTGCTCGATGAGGGCATTGTGGTGCGCAACCGCTCGTCGGTGCGGCTGTGCAACGATTGTCTGCGCATCACCATCGGCACGGCCGACGAGATGAATTTGTTGTTTCAGGCACTGAGCCGTTATCCTAAAAAAATGAGTCTATGAAACGAGTGCTTTTTATCGATCGCGACGGCACGCTGGTAGTCGAGCCGCCCGTCGACTTTCAAATCGATTCGCTGGAGAAGCTGGAGTTCTGTCCCCGGGTGTTCCAGAGCCTGGCCTATGTGGCGGCCCGTCTTGATTTCGAGTGGGTGATGGTGACCAATCAGGACGGTATGGGTACCCCTTCGTTCCCGGTCGAGACCTTCTGGCCGGCGCAGCAGAAAATCGTGCAGGCCCTGGCCAACGAGGGTATCCGTTTCGACCGGATCTGTATCGACACCTCGCTGCCCGAGGAGAACCGCCCCACCCGCAAACCGGGCACGGCCATGCTCACCCGCTACACCACGGGCGAATATGACCTGACCCACTCCTACGTCATTGGCGACCGTCTGACCGATGTGCAACTGGCGGCCAACCTGGGTTGCCGGGCCATCTATTACGCTCCGTCCGAACGGGGCGTGGCCGAGGTCGAGGCAGCCGGTCTGGCCGGGGTGTGCGAGGCGGTGACCGACGACTGGTGGCAGGTGGCTCAAGTGGTGTGTGCCGCTACCCGACGGGTGACGCTCGAACGCCGTACGGCCGAGACCGAGGTGCGGGTCGAGCTCAACCTCGACGGGACGGGCCGCACCGATATTCATACCGGCCTCGGATTCTTCGACCACATGCTCGACCAGTTGGGTCGCCATGCCGGGGTCGACCTCACGGTACACACCCGGGGCGATTTGCAGGTCGACGAGCACCACACCATCGAAGATACGGCCATCGTGCTGGGCGACGCCTTTGCCCGGGCGTTGGGCGACAAGCGGGGGATTGCCCGCTATGGTTTTTCGCTGCCCATGGACGACGCCTTGTGCCGCGTGGCCCTCGACCTGGGCGGGCGTCCGTGGCTGGTGTGGAAGGCCGATTTCCATCGCGAGAAGATAGGCGACATGCCCACCGAGATGTTCCTCCACTTTTTCAAATCGTTCAGCGATGCCGCCCGCATGAATCTGCACATCGAGGCCGAGGGGGTGAACGAGCACCACAAGATCGAAGGCATCTTCAAGGCCTTTGCCCGGGCATTGAAGATGGCCATCCGGCGTGACCCCACCGACGACCGGCTGCCCTCGACCAAGGGCATGCTGTGATGGAGCCTTTGCGTTGCCGGGCGGAAGTGAGGGAAAATATCTTTTTTAACAGGTAAGATTGAGACAGTCAATGTGGTTTATTTGTTACTTTTGCATTATCTTCGCAGCGTGAAGTAAAATCGAAAAAATAGAACAAATCTTTAAAACAACTTATAAAGTCCTATGAGAAAGAATTGGATTTGGGCTTTGTCCCTTTTGTTGATTGGTGGTATGGCTTCGTGTAAGTCGAGCCAAAGCGCCTATCGGGCTGCCTATGAAAAGGCCCAGGAGAAGAAAATCGAAGAGGCTGCACCCGCACCGGCCGAGACCGTGGTAACGACTCCCTCGACAACCACTACGACTACTCCCTCTTATTCCGCACCCGTGCGCGAGCAGAGCGAGCGCATCAGCGCCGTCGATGGTAACGATGCTCTGCTCAAAGAGTACAACGTAATCGTGGGCAGTTTCCGTCAACGGCTCAACGCACAGAGCCTTTGCGAGCGTCTGCGCGCAGATGGTTATCCCGCTGTGTTGGCACAGAATGCCGCCGGTTGGTATCGTGTGGTAGCTTGCTCGTTCGACAATCGTCCGGCAGCCGTTCAGGCTCGTGAGGCTTTGCAGGCTCGCTATCCGCAATTTACCGATGCCTGGTTCCTGATCAACAAGTAAAAAACGTATTGAATCGACTGTTGCAGGGGTGCTGCCCGTTGGGGCGGCTCCCCTGTTTTGTTTTCGGGTCACTCCGCCGTTCTGTCACCCCGCACCCCGATGCGGGGTCCAGTGAGGGGGAAGGCGTAGTAAACTGTTGCGGGTACTCCTGCTCGGGTATTTTCTGGATACCGTGTCGTAGCGCGGTATGACGTGAGCGTGTCACCCCGCACAACGATGCGGGGTCCAGTGAAGGGGAAGGCGTTGTAAACTGTTGCGGGTACTCCTGCCCGGGTATTTCTGGATACCGCGTCGTGGCGCGGTATGACGTGAGCGTGTCACCCCACACAACGATGCGGGGTCCAGTGAGGGGAAGGCGTTGTAAACTGTTGCGGGTGCTCCTGCCCGGGTATTTCTGGATACCGCGTCGTAGCGCGGTATGACGTACGTGTCACCCCGCACAACGATGCGGGGTCCAGTGAGGGGAGGCGTTGTAAACTGTTGCGGGTACTCCTGCCCGGGTCTTTCTGGATACCGCGTCGTGGCGCGGAATGGCGTGTATTACCGAAATACCAGATATTTGCGGGCGAAGAAGTTCCACAGGTAGACCATGGCGGCGGCTACGATTTTGGAGAACATGTAGTGGGTGCCGATGCAGTCGGTAAAGAGCCAGATGAGGGTGTCGTTGAGTGCCAACCCCACCACGCCGATGGCGGCGAAGAAGAGGAACTCGACCAGCCGGTTCTTGAATTTCGAGCCGTTGAATACCCACAGGCAACTGATGATGTAGTTGACCAACAGACCGGCGATGAACGAGAGGGTGGCCGAGAGCAGGTAGTGCAGCCCGGCATACTCGGTGAGGATATAGAGCAGCCCGAAGTCGACGACAAAGGCAAACCCGCCGACAAAGAAGTAGCGCACGAACTGAACGAGCAGCTTGTCGGTAGAGCCGTAGAAGAGCTTGTGGAACAGGTCGGTTACTTTCATTTGCTTTCGTGATATTCTTCTTCGGTGTTGACCGACCACACGGCACTCTTGTCGGGGTTACCGGCGGCAATGTGGTCGACGGCTACCATGGCGGTCATCATCGAGTGGTCCATGTTGTTGTAGCGGTGCTGTCCGTTACGGCCGATGCACCACAGGTTTTCGATGCCGTCGAGGAACGCCTTCACCCGGTCCAGTTCGTAGTAGCTGCCGAAGTAGGAGGGGTAGGCCTTTTTCACCTTGATACGTACCGAGTCGAGCACGTCGGCCGGGTCGATGATGCCAATTTTGGCCAGTTCGCCCACCGCCATGTCGATAAACTCCTTGTCGCTCATCTGCCAGAAGGCATCGCCTTCGGTACAGAAGTATTCGAGCCCTATCCACACGGTGTTCTCGTAGTCCTTGACCAGGTAGGGCGACCAGTTGTTGAAGACCTGCAGGCGGCCAATGCGCACGTCGCGCTCCTGTATGTAGATCCAGGTATCGGGTATGCGGTTGGCAAAGGTCTTGATTTTGGTCTGGTTGTCGATGGCGAGTTTTTTCATCAGCAGCCCCACGGTGATGAAGTCGCGGTAGGGCAGCCCCTCGGCGATACGTTTCACCTCGTCGGGTACCTCGATGCCGCGAATCGACCGGACGAGGTCTTTGAGGGGAAGCGATGAGAGCAGGTAGTCGCAGGGCACGTCGCGACGGCCCTGAGCATCCTCGACGGTCACGTGGGTCACGCGGTTGTCGGCGATATGAATCTCTTTCACCGGGGTTTCGATAATCACCTCACCCCCGTGCCGGCGCACCTCGTCGGCCACGGTCTCCCACAGTTGGCCCGGTCCCAGTTTGGGGTAGACAAACTGCTCGATGAGCGAGGTCTCCACCTCTTTGATATTCTCTTTCTTGGAGAAACTCTTCTTGAGCATGTCCTTGAGAATGGCAAATACCGACAGCCCCTTTACCCGCTGGGCACCCCAGTCGGCCCCAAGTTTCGAGGGGTGAACGCCCCACACCTTTTCGGTGTAGTCTTCGAAAAACATGCGGTAGAGCGGTTTGCCGAAACGGTTGATATAGAAATTCTCGAGCGAGGTCTCGGGCTTTTTGAAGAATACCGACCACAGGTATCCGCAGCCCGCTTCGATGGTACGCACCAGCCCCATGTTGGTGAAGGTTTGCAGCTTGAGCGAGATGGGATAGTCGAAAAACTTGTGCAGGTAGAAGATGCGCGAGATGCGGTTGCGCACCAGCATCACGCGGTCGGTCGTCTCGGGGTCGGGACCGCCGGGGGCGAAAGGTTTGTCGGTGGTGTGCAGCAGCCGGTCGTCGAGCGAGGGCGAGCCCTGCAGGGGCATAATCTCGTTCCACCAGTCGGTCACCCGCTGGCTCTTGGAGAAGAAGCGATGCCCCCCGATGTCCATGCGGTTGCCGTGGTAGCGCACGGTGCGCGAGATACCCCCGATTTCGTTCGACTCCTCGAATACGACGGGGTGAATATCGGTATGTTTCAGCAGTTCGTATGCGCCGGTAAGTCCCGCAGGACCGGCTCCGGCAATGACTGCCTGTTTGGATTTCTTGTCGGTTGCACTCATGATTTAGGGGTTGGTTTGTGACAGTTTCTTACGGGCCGCCTCTCGGTCGAACTTCAACAGATAGGTGTCGGGGTTGGGTATGTGAGAGGCGACGAAAAAGAGGTCGTCGTTCTTCTGAATAGCCGGGTAGAGGTAACGGTAGGTCGAGCTGTATCCCAGTTGGTCGAGGATGACATACTCCACCCCGTCGTCGAGCATCTTTTGTATCACGGCCCGGTCGTCCTGCGAGAAGGCGTAGCCGGTAACCCGTGTTCCCGAGAACATGTAGAGCAGTTCGCCCTTGCGCGAGGCTACCACCGTCTCGGGCGATACATGCTCCTTCAGCACGGCTCCCATTCTGAAAAAGTTCTGATAGGCCGGCGGGAAAGGCATCCGGTTCATGGCATGCAACTCCTTGATGTTGCCCACGCTCGTGAGCAGCAGCAGGGCGAGAATCCAGGGCGAGAAGGCCAGTTTCGAGCCCATGCGGCGCAGGGCCCAGACGACAACCTCGTAGAGCCCCACGAGCAGACCCATGTTCAGGAAGGGGATAATGGAGGTGAGGTAACGGTTTTCGCTGGGGGTGCTGAAGATGGAGATGAGGCCGAAGGTGAAGACCGTATAGCCGATGAGCACCCAGCGGTATTTACCGAACGACCAGAAGCCGCGCACGATGAGGGCCACGAGCACGATGGCTGCGACCCACAGCAGGAATCCGGCCGAGACCTCGGGCGTGTAGTCGACCTTGAAGTAGGGAATCACCGAGTTGGGCAATGCCTTGGATACCAGCATGGCCAGCGTGTCGAAGAAGCGGCCGACGATACCTCCCAGGTCGAGCGAACCGTCTTCGGGTCGCCACGGGTTCACCTGAGCGATAGACTCGAAATAGCGGCTCTGTCCCAGGCCCAGCGCCTTGTTGCGCAACACCCACGGCAGGCAGCCCACAACGAATCCCGCCACCGTACCCGCTGCCTCCTTCCACTTTTTGGAGCAGAGGAAGAAGAGCACCACGGCGGCAAACAGGGCAACTCCCTGGGTACGTATGTGGTAGCAGAGCAGTACCATCACCAGCATGCCGTAGAAGACCCAATCTTTATAGAAAGGTTTCTCCTCCTTCATCAGCGTCAGCAGATAGATGGCCGCCGCCGAGACAAAGAAGCACGACATTTCGCTCATCATCATGGTCGAGAAGTGGAGCACCCGGTCGCTCAGGATAGCGGCACAGGCCCCCACCAGGGCCAGGCTGTCGGGCAACTTGCGTTTGATCATCAGGAAGAAGAGCAGCAGCGCACCCCCCAGCAGGAACAACCCGTTGAGCACCTTTTGGGCCACGACACTGTCGGTGAAGAAGCGCAGCGGCATCATCAGCAGCGGGTATCCCGGCGGAAATGCGTTGGTGGGGTGGGGCGTAGGAGCCGAGATGTCGGTATACCCTTGACCCGTGGCCAGAGCCGTCGCATAGGTGTAGTAGCGGCAGTTGTCGCCGTTGACGTCGATTTTGGCATTGAAGATGTAGAAGTAGGCAAAGGCCCACACCAAAGCCACCACTCCTATATATATGGCGCGATTTTTAGGCATTTTCATAATTGTCGTAAATAATATTAAAAACAAAAATAAGCTATTTTTCTTACTGTATGAAATTTTTCTATGGAATTATGGAAATGCCTGTTATAATAGATTGATAAATAGGAGTTTAAATTGTTTTAAATCAATTGTTGTCGTCGTTGTCATTCGGGATAACCGAATCCTTCGGGTCGTTTGTATTCTCTTTGTTCATCCAGATACGGATGGCCGACATGCGCGGCAACAGACGTTTTACCGGCAGACGGGAGAGCTTGAAGCCAACGTAAGGCAGTTGCAAACCAAGCAGCAACAGGCGGAACGGCTGCTTGATGAAGTTAAAAAGGAAATCAAGTCGGAGAAGCTGGAAGCCGCCAAGACCGAGGCGAAAGCGGCACTCGTGGCAAAGGTAGGTTCTCTTTTGGGAAGCAATAAGTTGAAAGCGGAAAGGGAAGAATTGCAGCAACGCATATCCGCACTTGAAAGGCAGAACGAAATGTTGGTACAGCATATTGAAACAATGGAACAGGAACATAAGGAAGAACGCACCAAGTTCAACGAGTATATAGACAAGATACAGCGGTATTTCCCTTATGTGGAAAAGCTGTTACCACTGATTGACTTCTGCCGAAATGCCTTGAAGTTCTCTGAAAGAGTAGTACAAGAGTTGTGCAAGTTGAAGAAGGTTAGATTAAAAGGTGATTTCTATTCCCCCGAGTTCAACCGAAAGTTCCGTGATGAAAATGCAACTTTCTCATTTGAAGAGGACAAGAATAGAAAAGGGCACTACCACATATACGTGAATGATATTCCGCTTGTGCAGTGGTTTAAGGAGAAAGCACATGAATGGAGAAAGGGATTAGGCTTTATATCCACTAAACATGGTAAAGGGTTGAAAATATAAAATACACTCTAAAATCCATTTCTAAAGCAAATAAAAGCATTAAAAGATAGGGGATTATCACAAAAAAAAACTATCTTTGTAATCGGATTGAGGCAACTCTTTCCACGGCATACGAGAAAAAGAAGAAGCGTTATGCTTATCTTGTACTTGAAAACGTAGGAAATTTCGGACTTAGTACAAGAGATGGCATAGTGGTTCTCACGCCATAGCGTGGGCTGCTATTATCATATCTGTACTAAAGGTTTCCTACGACCTCCAACTTAGACGTGGTAGCATTGCAGTTCCACGCTTTCGCATTTTATAACCGCCTGTAAAGGGACTGACAGGCATTGAATAGAAAACATATATGGAACAACAGTTTTGCCAAAGTTGCGGTATGCCCTTGACAGATGAGAACAGAGGGACAAATGCCGATGGAAGCCGTCGTGAAGATTATTGCGTCTATTGCTACAAAAATGGTGAGTTTACTCAAGAGTTTACAATGACCCAAATGATAGAGTTCTGCCTGCAATTCTTTGACCAATGGAATGTGCAGGCTGAATGTAAGCTGACTCCCATACAAGCAAAAGAACAAATGCTCCAATACTTTCCACACCTGAAACGGTGGAAGGAAAAGGATGAACGGACACTGGCGGAAAAAGCAACGCATTTGCTTTCCCAATGCGAGAACGTTACCGTAGTTTCCATTGACGCCAACGGTTATCCTCGTCCTGTGCAGATGTCTAAGATAGGAGCAAGAGGGTTCCATGAGGTTTGGATGGCAACCTGTGCAGATTCCGTGAAAGTGAATGATTTTAAGGCGAACAACAAGGCAGGGCTTTGCTACGATTACTATGGGGATGGCGTTGCCATGCGTGGCACGGTAGAAGTGGTTACTGATGATGCTATCCGCAAGGAAATGTGGAAAGACTGGTTCATTCATCATTTCCCCGGTGGAGCGAGCGACCCCAATTATGTGCTTTTGCATTTCACCGGTACAGAAGCTACCTTTTGGATTAACGGCGAATATTCTCACTCTAACATCTAACAATGATTAAAGAAATAAATACAGAACGGCTTATACTGCGACCTTGGCAAGAATCCGATGCCGAGGCTTTATATAAATACGCTCAAGACCCTGCAATCGGGCCTATTGCTGGATGGCCACCGCATACTTCCGTGGAAGACAGTTTGAACATCATCCGTACCGTTTTTGCTGCTCCGGAAATCTACGCTGTTGAGTTAAAACAAACCGGTGAACCGGTCGGGAGCATAGGTATTATGTTCGGGGATGGTCTGCATAGTGCCGAAATGCAAGAGAATGAGGCGGAGATAGGTTATTGGATAGGCAAGCCGTATTGGGGACAAGGATTGATACCGGAAGCCGTGCGCCGTCTGATGCAACGATGTTTCGAGGATTTGGGAATAAATGCCATTTGGTGTGGCTACTATGACGGTAACACGAAATCCCGCCGGGTGATGGAGAAGTGTGGTTTCCGTTTCCATCATACGGAAGAGGGCAAGACTTCTCCTCTTGGGGATATTCGCACGGAACATTTTATGCGAATGACGAAGGAGGAATGGGAATCTGCTCAACATTTATCTATACGTTCGTTGGCAGAACAAGACATTCCAGAAATGCGGGAATTGTTCCGCGCCACTGTTCTTACTATCAATTCCAAGGACTACACGAAGGAGGAAGTAGAAGACTGGGCTTCGTGCGGTGACAGCATAAAACATTGGAAAGAGCTGCTTGCAAAGAACAATTATATCGGTGCGCTTGACGGACAAGGTAGAATCGTAGGTCTTTCCTCTATGAATGCTAACGGCTATCTGCACTCCATGTTTGTCCACAAGGACTGGCAAGGAAAAGGTGTGGCAACCTTGCTGCTTTCGGAAGTAGAAAAGATAGCTCATGAATACGGAGTGTCCAAAATTACTGCCGAAGTCAGCATCACCGCACGTTCTTTTTTTGATAAACGAGGTTATACAGTGGTACGAGAACAGAAAGCAAGAGCTAAAAAGCTGTATCTGACAAACTATGTAATGGAAAAGGCATTAAATGTTATCGAATAATATGGGAAACTCTGATTGGTTCAAAGGATTTGAGAAAGGAATTGCTAAACTTACAGCAGAACAAAGAGAACAATTCTTTTCGGAATGCGGAAAGAATTGTGTGAATGGCGGTACGCTTTCCGTTTATAGAAAACTCTATGAGGACGCGAAAGGTGACTTGGATGTTTTCTTTCAAATGGCAAATGATTTACCGGGAGTAAAAGGAGAGGTGGTAGAGAAAGGGCGTATATATCATCTTATTTTCTTAGCGTGTACTTGCGATTTGTGCAAGAAAGGTTATATCACTACACCTTTACTCTGTGAATGTTCCCGCCAAAGTGTCATTTATTCTATGCAAAGCCTTTGGAAAGAACTGAAATTTAATATCACGCTCTGCCATTCTATTTTGCAAGGTAAAAAGGATTGTAAGATAAGGATTGAAGTGATATAGGGCACATCCATCTTATTTAATTGAATAAAACAATGTAAGCAGGCAAAAAGAAAATGGCTTTATTTTTCTTTTTGCCTGCTATATTTCACTATATTTACATCCGTAAGAGTTATCCGAACAAGCAAAGCGATGCAGACCACGGCAATTGGAACGGTTGCCAACTCATTACCTCAAAACGAGGTAATTCTTCTAACTCTCTTGATTTCAAGCAGGTATATTCTTTTTGCAGAATTACGGAATAATTTTGTATCCTCTGAATATTTTCGGGAGGCCGACATAAGAGAAGGGGGAGGGGTAGATACGAAAAAAGGGTCGCTGTTGCGACCCTTTGTCTTGGTTGCGGGAGCCGGACTCGAACCGACGACCTTTGGGTTATGAGCCCAACGAGCTACCACTGCTCCACCCCGCGGTGTTTGTGAGTGCAAAGGTACGGAGAATAATTGAAAAAGCAAATGTTTGGATATATTTTTTTAGCCTGATTTGATGATTTTGAATTAAAATATTGTGTGTCAAATAGTTATTGTTGTGTTAAAGTTTTTAGCACTTCGTGCGGTTTGAAAAACGAAGTGCATACTTTGGTTTTTAATAATAAAAATATGTAATTTCGCACACGTTTTGCACGATTGTGCAACTGAAAAAAAAGAGACAGGTTTATGGTTCGTACGCGTGAATTGCTTATCGATGTGGCTCGCCAGTTGTTTGCCCGCAAAGGGGTGGCAGCTACGACGATGAACGATATAGCCGAAGCGTCGGGGAAAGGGCGTCGCACGATCTATACCTATTTCAAAAACAAGAACGAAATCTATTGGGCCGTGGTCGAGGCCGAGTCGGAGCACCTGTATGCCCGGCTCGAGGGGCTTGCCAACCGCGACTTGCCGCCCGAGGAGAAGTTGCTCCACTACATCAACACCCGGCTGGAGGCGGTCAAGGAGGCGGTGGTGCGCAACGGTACGCTGCGGGCCGAGTTCTTCCGCGACATCTGGAAGGTGGAGAAGGCCCGGCGCAGCATCGACATCCGCGAGGAGGCGCTCTTGCGGAGCATCCTCACCGAAGGGGTAGAGCAGGGGGTGTTTCATATCCCCAATGTGACGGCTACCGCCTCGGTGCTGCACTATGCGTTGCGGGGGCTCGATGTGCCCTACATTCGCGACAACTTTGCCGAGTCGGGCATCGAGCGGTCGCGGCTGAAGGATTACATCCTGGATTTCATCTTGTACGGGATAAAACGATAATTTTATTAACCGAGGGCGGCGAGGCGACTTGCGGCCCTGCATATAAACAAGAAAATTATGAAATTACTGGAAGGAAAAGTTGCTGTCATTACTGGTGCAGCACGGGGTATAGGAAAAGCTATCGCCCTGAAATTCGCTTCGGAAGGAGCTGATATTGCATTTACCGACCTCGCCATCGACGAGAACGGAAAAGCTACCGAGCAAGAGATTGCCGCTCTGGGTGTACGTGCCAAAGGGTATGCTTCGAATGCCGCCAACTTCGAGGAGGCTCACAGCGTGGTTGCCGAAATCGTGAAGGACTTCGGCCGTATCGACATCCTGGTAAACAATGCCGGTATCACTCGCGACGGTCTGATGATGCGTATGACCGAGCAACAATGGGATATGGTTATCAACGTAAACCTCAAGTCGGCTTTCAACTTCATCCACGCCGTTACGCCCATCATGATGAAACAGAAGGGCGGAAGCATCATCAACATGGCTTCGGTGGTAGGTGTATCGGGTAACGCCGGACAGTGCAACTACTCGGCATCGAAGGCCGGTATGATTGGTTTGGCCAAGTCGATTGCCAAAGAGCTGGGCTCGCGTGGTGTACGTGCCAACGCTATCGCTCCGGGCTTCATCATCACCGACATGACGGCCGCTCTCTCCGACGAGGTGAAAGCCGAATGGGCCAAACAGATTCCTCTGCGTCGTGGCGGAACGCCCGAAGATGTGGCCAACGTGGCTACGTTCCTCGCATCTGACCTGTCGTCGTATGTAACGGGTCAGGTTATCCACTGCTGCGGTGGTATGAACATGTAATTCAGAAACCTGCATAAAGAACGGGGCTGTATCGCGCAAACGATACGGCCCCGTTTTGTTTCTGTTGGATGCCAGGCCGGGAACCTGTTGGCCGCGGGGGGGGGGAGGGGCCGGCCCGACGGACAGGGGTTATTTGCCGGCGGCATTGACACCACCGCCGCCTATCGCGTTGTTGATGCGCTGCTCGCCAGCCTCGTATCGGCGGCCCCAGTTGAGGTTCCAGCTCACGCTGACGACAACCAGTTGTTTGACCATGTTCGAGGTCATTGTCTGTTGGTATCCGGCGTAGCGGTTCCAGTTCTCGCTTTTCACTTTGTAGTCGTTGACGAAGGGGTCGAACACCATCACCCCGAAATTCCAGTCCTTGTAGTTGTAGGTGAGCTTGAGGGTGTGCACGTTCTCTCCGCCATTGAGCGTCTCTCCCCAGAACCGGTTGAAGTTGGTCTGGAGCATACCCTCGAGCGAAAATCCCCAGTGCGACAGTTCGAAGGTGGCGTAGCAATAGAAGTTGTTGTAGACGTGGGTGTAGTTGTTGCCCCGCATCCAGTAGCGGTGCCAGGCGGGCCCGACACTGAGGGTGAGCCAGTTGGGGATGGCCGTTACCCGGGTATCGAGGTAGAAACGCAGCTCTTCGGCATTTCGCTGGTTGTTGTAGCGGGTGAGGATTTTTTCGCCTACCCACACCTTTTCGGGCATGATGGCTCCCGGGGCATGGGTATAGAAGGCTCCCAGCTTGCCGTAGAAGATGCCGCGGTTGTACTGGTATTGCAGGTCGTACTTGTAGGTGGCATAGGGCTTGACATCGGGGTTGCCGGTCGATTGCTGTATGCCGTCGACATCCTGCACCACGGGGCTGAGCATGTCGAGGCTGATGACGCTGCCCATGCGCACGAAGTTGAACCGCAGCGACGAGTGGTCGTCGATGGTGTATCGGGCCGAGATACGGGGCCGCCAGATGGAGTAGAGGTGCGACTCCCGGTCGCGCGGCACATAGGAGTAGAGGCTGTATCCGATGCCGGCCGAGAAGTCGAAATGTTTTCCCAGCCGCATCCAGTATTCGCCGAAGATGTAGCTGTTGCCCTGGTTCATGTGGTCGTCGACGCCCTGCGCCACATAGTCGTTGGTAATCCACGACTGCGTGTGGCGGATACCGGCCGTCACGCGGCTGTTTTTCCACCTCTTTTCATAGTCGACTTCGCCCAGTATCGAGTAGGTGCGGTTCTTGATGAGGTTGTCGATGTCGACCAGCGGCGAGCCGGTGGTAAAGCCGTTGTCGGTATAGATGAGTTCATCCTCGGTATAGATGCGGTGGCTGTTGGGTCGCTCGTAGCTGGCCACGACGTTGGCCATGAGCAGCTGGTCTTTGTCGAAGTTGTATTGATAGTAGAGGTTAAGCGAGGGCCTGATACGATGCGTTTTCGAGTCGTCGAGCATGAGGCTGGTCGTGCCGCCGGGCGAATGGTCGGTGAGGATACCTCGGTAAAGGTTCTCTTGGTGACCATAATAGAAGTTGAGCGAGGCGTTGAACATCTGCTTTTGAGGGTCGAGGTAGTTGTAGTTGAGCGAATGGCCGTTGGTCCACTGTTCGAATTTGTTCCCGTCGAGACTCTCCTCGGTGCGGGTATAGCGGGTGCCGTCGGGCAGTTCGTAGTGTTCGGTATTGTCGCGCAGCATCTCTATATTCCAACGGGGCGAGCACCAACCCGAGTAGGAGAACTCAGACTTGCCGCTGTTCACCTTGGCTGCGAGCCAGTATTCGCCGAATCCCCGGTTGACGCTTTGGCTGATGTCGCCCATGAAGCTGCCGCCCGAGGTGGGGTTCTTGACGATGAAATCGATTACGGCACTCACCTCGCCGTAGCGTACGCCGGGATTGTCGATGTACTCGACGCGCACAATCTGCTCGGGCGAAAGAGCCTGAATCTCCTTGTTGTCGGCGGGGCGGCCATTGATGCGCAGGCTCACCTCGCTCTTGTCGGCCAGGGCAATGCTTTGGTCCGAGGGGTTTATGATGACGCCGGGAATCTGCAACTTCTGGAGCAACTGCAAGCCGTTGCGCGATTGCTTTATCTGCTGGGCGTTGGGAAATAACAGGTTGCGGTCGGCCTTCTGCACCCACGACGAAGCCTCGACAGTCACCTCGTCGAGGTCGACCTGCTTGAGCGAACTTTCGATAGAGTCGACATTCAGGCCGGTGGTATCGGCATAGACTACGGCGATGGAATCGTCTGCATGAGTCGAAGTTTCGGGGGTGGCACCGTGTGCGCACAAGGTAGAGAGAGCCACCGCAAGCAGGGTGGCCGGGAGCGTTTGTTTCATTCTGTATCGTCTTTTCTCTTATAGACGTAAAAACTTCGAGTTCCGTTGCAAAAAAACGGCTCAAAAAAGAAAAATTTTTAGGGCGAATATGACAATACGTTGTAAATCTTTATGTTATTGTAAATAATTCTTGCAGATAAAGAAGGTGATATTTGTGACTGTAAAATTTTACATATACTTTTGTTTTTAGTCTAAATATTTTTTTGAAGATGAAAGATTTTATTCTTCTACTGCGGCCTCACCAATGGATAAAAAATGGATTTGTTTTTCTTCCCTTGTTCTTTTCTGGGCAAATTCTTCATTACGACTATTTCTTGGCAACAGTGGTTGCTTTCTTTGCATTCAGTTTTATGGCAAGTTCGATTTACTGTTTCAATGATATATGGGATGTTGAGGCAGACCGAAGGCATGCCAAGAAGCGCTTTCGTCCTATTGCTTCGGGGAGAGTCTCGAAGAATATGGGTTATTGTCTAATGGGGGTAATGGCAGTTCTATCCATATTGTTGACTTGCATTTATTTCCCCCAAGCTCTTTTTTATAAAGTAGCAGGGGTGTTATTGACCTATTTTATAATGAATGTCGTCTATTGCATAAAACTTAAAAATGTAGCAATAGTCGATGTTTTTATCATTGCTACAGGATTTGTTTTGAGAGTCTTGTTGGGTGGATTGGTTACGGGTATATGGATTTCACATTGGATCATATTGATGACATTCCTGTTGGCTCTCTTTCTGGCTTTTGCCAAGCGTCGTGACGATGTAGTGGCATTTGAAGAAACCGGAGTAGTATTGCGGAAAAATGTGAGCAGGTATAATTTGGCTTTTATAAATCAAGTCATAACCATTCTGGCAACCATAATTATGGTGTGTTACATCATGTACACGGTGTCGGAAGAGGTGGTTTCTCGTATGGGAACTCCCTATTTGTATGTTACGTCGGTTTTCGTGTTGGCCGGACTTATTCGCTACTTGCAGCTGACAATTGTCGATGTAAAAAGTGGAAGCCCTACTCGTGTATTGATGCACGATCTGTTCATCCAACTCTGTGTTGTGGGATGGATACTTTCTTTCTTTGTAATTATATACATCTGATATGAAAAAGAGGACTGTGGCGACGTTCGATTTCGATGGAACGATTACTCGCAAAGATACCTTATTGGAATTTATTAAATTTGTAAAGGGTGCACCTGCTCTTTACGGAGGCCTGTTGTGGCATGCCCCTCTATTGGTAGCTTATAAATTGAGGTTGTATCCCAACTGGAAAGTGAAGCAGAAGTTTTTTTCTCATTTCTTCAAAGGAATGTCGTATAATGAATTTTGCCGTTGGGGCGAATGTTTTGCCGATACTGTAGACCAGATGATAAAGCATTCGGTTTTTCAAAAGTTGTTGCAGCATCAACGACAGGGCGATACGGTTTATATCGTCAGTGCCAGTGTGAAAGAGTGGATTCTGCCATGGGCACGAAAGTCGGGTATATCTCATGTGATTGCGACCGAGGTGGAGGTTGATGAGGACGGTCGGTTGACCGGCCGATTCGCCTCTAGAAATTGTTACGGTCAAGAGAAAGTAAACCGATTTCTGGCAGAGGAACCTCGGCGGGAGAGCTATTATTTATATGCCTATGGCGATAGTCGGGGAGACCGGTATATGTTGGATTTGGCCGATCGGGCTATCTGGTGTAAAAAGATGTAAGTATGATTTATCTGTTGGCCTTTATCAGTATTTTGTTGGGAGCCGTTGCCCAGTATTTTTTGAAGATGGGTATGACAAATTGGACCTTGAAGGGTTCTGTGGTTGAGATGCTCCGCCTCCTTTTTCACAATTATTACCTGTGGAGCGGCATTCTTTGCTATGGTGTGAGTATGCTCTTTTGGCTTTATGTGCTGTCGCGAATGGAATTGAGCAAGGCCTATCCGATGGTGAGTCTGGGGTATGTCATCACATTGCTGATCGGGTATTTTTTATTGAATGAGCCGTTGAATGTTTCTAAGGTAGTAGGCATATTGCTGATTGTCGCGGGCGTGTGTTTCATAGCTCGAGGTTAGCATTCTCTCGGGTTGCATGCTTGAGAGGTTTGCACTATCTTTGTGCCGAAAAAAACGGGATAACTATGGAGGTACTCTACGAAGACAATCATGTGATTATCGTCAACAAGACCTGCTCCGAAATCGTGCAGGGCGACAAGACGGGCGACACGCCGTTGAGCGAGATGCTGAAGGCTTGGCTCAAGGAGAAGTACAACAAGCCGGGCAATGTCTTCGTGGGGGTGACTCATCGCCTCGACCGTCCCGTGAGCGGGCTGGTGGTCTTTGCCAAAACGAGCAAGGCGCTGGCCCGGTTGAACGAGATGTTCCGCAACGGCGAGGTGAAAAAGCAGTATTGGGCTATCGTGAAGCAGGCCCCCGAGCAGGAGAGCGGCGAACTGGTGCACTACCTGGTGCGCAACGAGAAGAGCAACAAGTCGGTGGCCTATGACCGGGAGCGGCCGGGAGCCAAACGGGCGGTGCTCGACTATCGCGTGTTGGCTCACAGCGACCGCTATACGTTGCTCGAGGTGAATCTGAAGACGGGGCGTCACCACCAGATACGCTGCCAGTTGGCCAAGATAGGGTCGCCTATCAAGGGCGATTTGAAGTATGGGGCCGAGCGCTCCAACCCCGACGGCGGTATCTCGCTCCATGCCCGCCATGTCGAGTTTGTCCATCCCGTGTCGAAACAGCTCATCAGCGTGACGGCTCCCGTACCCGACGACAAGTTGTGGAAGGCTTTCGAGCAGATGGTCGAGGCCGGTAAATAAAGGGGAAATACCTGCAAGACTTATTGCTGAAGATTGTCTCTGGACCCCGCATCGGGGTGCGGGGTGACACGCACGTCATACCGCGCTACGACGCGGTATCCAGGTACTGGCAGGGGTAATACCTGTAAAATACATTTCCTTTTGCTTGCATTTGACTGGACCCCGCATCGGGGTGCGGGGTGACACGCACGTCATACCGCGCTACGACGCGGTATCCAGGTACTGGCAGGGGTAATACCTGCAAAATACATTTCCTTTTGCTTGCATTTGACTGGACCCCGCATCGGGGTGCGGGGTGACACGCACGTCATACCGCGCTACGACGCGGAATCCAAGAATACTGGCTGGGGTAAATATCTGCAAAATACATTCCCTTTTGCTTGTACTCGACTGGACCCCGCATCGGGGTGCGGGGTGACAGAGGGGCGTGGAGCCATCAGTAGCTGAACGAAATCTTTGCCTTTTTGCCTTTTATCTTTTCGTCGCGAAGGCGGCGCAGCGTTTCGTGTGCCTTGTTGCGCGCTACGGCGGCGTAGCTGTAATGGTCTTTTACCTCGATGAGACCGATTTCGTCGGCCGCCAGTCCGCCCTTCTGGGTGAGGAATCCCACGATGTCGCCCTTGCTAATCTTCTCCTTTTTACCGGCGGCAAAGTGCAGGGTGGCCATCGGCGGCGTTTGCAGCCAGTTGGCCTTGGGGTCCAGCCTGAAGTCGGTCGCTTGATTGGCATACTCGGGCAGTTGCTCGGTGGGGCCCACAATCAGGAAGGCCTCGCCCTCGGCGTGCATGCGGGCGGTGCGGCCGTTGCGGTGGGTGAAGCTCTCGAGGTCGACAGGCAGGTGATAATGGATGATATATTTCACCTCGGGGATGTCGAGGCCGCGGGCGGCCAGGTCGGTCGAGATGCAGATGTAGCTGCTGTGGTTGCGGAATTTACAGAGGGCCCGTTCGCGGTCGGCCTGCTCCATGCCGCCGTGAAACGATTCGGCAATGATACCCCGGTCGGTGAGGAACTGCTGCACCCGCTCCACGCTCTCGCGCTGGTTGCAGAAGACGAGCGTAAGCCCCGGCTTCAGGTTGCGCAGCAGGAGCAGCAGGGTGTCGAGCTTGTCCTTCACGGGCGAGTCGATGCGGTAGAGTGTCAGCCGCTCGTTCGTGCTCTCCTCGCTCCGTTTCGAGCCCAGAAAGTCGAGCTTCACCGGGCGGCGCAGGGCGGTGAATGCCGGCAGCGATTCGCTGTCGGTGGCCGAGGTGAGAATCTTTTTCTTCACTCCCTCGAGTGGGGCGATAATCTCTTTCATCTCGTCGTGGAAACCCAGGGCAAGGCATTTGTCAAACTCGTCGAGTACCAGCGTGTCGAGGGTGTCGAGCGACAGGCGTCCGCGGCGCAGGTGGTCGGCAATGCGGCCCGGAGTACCCACCACGAGGGCCGGAGCCACCTCGAGCGACTTGCTCTCCTCGCGCACCGAGTGGCCTCCGTAGCAACATACGATTTTGATGCCTGCGGCAATCTTGCGCAGCACGCTCTCGATTTGCAGCGCCAGTTCGCGCGAAGGCACCAGCACCAGCGCCTGTACACCGGCAGCCCGCGGGTCGATACGCAGCAGCACCGGCAGCAGGAAGGCCAGTGTCTTGCCCGACCCGGTGGGCGATAGCAGGATGATGTCGTTGGGGCGTTGCGCCGTCTCGAGCATTTGTTTCTGCATGCCGTTCAGCGAATCGATGTTCAGGTTGCGGCACGCCTTTTCGATGAGTGACTGTGATTCTTTCATGGCTGCAAAGATACGACATATCGCCACACCGTGCAAACCGCCTGACGTTTGCCTCTTACTGCAAGGAGTAAAAATGGTTTGCCGCATCGTTGGTTGGTTTGTCGATACTTAAATAATATTAAATCGGTATGAAATATGCTTGAAAATTATGTTGTATAACAGAAAGTGCCTATATTTGCACTGTGTTTTTCATAGTATTAGATTAAGATTAAGGTTAACAAAGATTGGTTGTCGTGAGACAATCAATTTTTTTTGTACCTGTTCGAACCCTTTTCTCGATATGTAATCAGTTTATATACAATTGTTTATGTCTTAAATTTGCGTAGCTGGGTCTCGTGATGTGTAGCCCGGTAGATTGTCTATCGCCGGTAGTTTTGCGGGTATTTCTGGATACCGCGTCGTGGCGCGGTATGACGAGGGTGTCACCCCGCACTGTGATGCGGGGTCCAGAGATGTGTAGCTGGGTAAAATCCTTTTTGCCGGTAGTTTTGCGGGTATTATTCATCGGGCATCAAATTCGATGCAGGCGCGGTATTGGCTGTCGGGTAGAACCGGGGTAAGGGCAAAGTATCCGCCGGCGAAGCGGCCGTCGACAATCCGGGCGGGGTGTTGGTGGAGGCGCTCCAGGTGGTCGCGATAGAGGGTGCCGGGCCGGGGGAAATAGTCGATGCGGTAGTGCCCCTCGCAGCCCGGAGCCACGAAGCGGTCGGCGATGCGGCGGGCCACCACGCCCATATTCATGCGCAGGTTTATTTCGACGAAGGGGTGCAGCCGGGTTGTGCCGTCGGGGGCGAGGTAGGTCATCATGTCGACCCCGAGGTAGCCGGTATAGACCGGGGCAACGCGTTCGGTGAAGAAGCTGGCAAGGGCCTCGCGCACGGCCGTGACGATGTGGGGGCCGACGGCCGCACTGAGCTCCTTGTGCAGGCGGTGATCGGTGGTGAGCCGGTTCTCCTTATAAGCTCCGTGGTTGTCGGTAAGGAACGACGAGTATCCGGCAAAGGTCACGCGGGTACCGTCGCTGTAAAACTCCATGGCCCAGTCACGCTCTTTCTCGTAAAAGGGTTCACCCATCAGTACCCCCTGCTTTTGCAACACGCCGTTGCTCCATTGTGCCAGCGAGGTATCGTAGCCGTAGAGGTTCCAGTAGAGGCCGCGTCCGCTGCCCGACCAGGGCGCCTTGAGTACCTTGCGGTCGCTCTGCTCGGTAAAGGCCTGCACCTCGTCGGGTGTATGCAGCTCGACCGGCAGCGGGGGCATGGGGTAGTCGATGTGCGAGGCGAGGTATCGGCCCGCCTCGGTAGCCAGGCGGCGATGGGCCAGGCGGCGCAAGTGGTTGCACTGTTCGGGCGAGGGGAGCAGCCGATTGTCCACGCCGGCCTGATGCAGGCGGTGAGCCAGGGCGAGGTTCCACCCCCACACCTCGATGCGGTCGAAGGGCAGTTCGCCGATTTGCTTGAACGCGACGGTCGAGACCGCGAGCCCCAGCGGCTCGAGGCTGTGGCGGAAGTCGTCGGGCACCGGCTCGGCAGAGCATATCGTCGTCTCCTCCCCCTCGCGGGCATACCACAGCGGCAGCAGGGCCAGCTCGCGCGCGATGCGTTGGGCGGCAGGGGGCGGCGTGTAGTTGATGCCGCCGAAGGCCAGGGCCAGGTCGTTCTCGGGGTTGAAGATATAGAGGTTCACAGTGGGCGATATTTTCGAGCGACAAAGGTAGTAAATGTATGCACCCGGTGCAAGCGGGTAGAGTATGGAGTGCAGGAGCTTATGGAGCGAGTTGCAGGGCAGAGAACAAATTGCCAGAATAAGATGCAAAATCTATTATATTTTTTAGAATGTAATCCTATTTTATTTTCTAATTAAAAAAATATCGTCAATAATATTTTCAAATTGTAAATTTTTACTACCTTTGAGTTTTGTAGTCCTGCCGATATTAGAAATATATAGAATAGCTATGAAAAAACTTCATCTACATATTATGCCATACGGCCTGCTGGATAGCGGGTGGGAGATTTTGCAACGAATCAAATTCATCCAATAATTTTTTAATCGTGTAAGTGTATGAAAAGCGTTATTGTAAACCTGATCTTGACTACTGCGCTCTGGGCCGTTTGCCCGGTGGGAGCGCAGCAATGGGCCAACGAACGGGTGCACGATCGGGTAGCCCCGACCGAAGAGGCACCGCACATTTCGTTTGCCGGGAAACAATCGATGAAGAAACAGCTGTTCCGTTCGACCTCGGCCAGTGTGACGGCCGACTTCAGTTGCCAGAGTACAGGTAGCGCCGTGACGGTGTGGAAGGAAGATTTCGACGACGGAGCAACGGGTTGGACCCTGACCGATGCCGAGTCTTTCTCGTGGGAGTTGAAAAAGATGACCGGCGACAAGAGTTTCACGGCCATCGATTCCGATGACACGCAGTCGCTTTTTATCGGAGGGCCTTCCCGGCGGTATGAGCGAGATATTGCTTCGGCTACCAGTCCGCTAATCGATGTACCGGCCAACGCCATGCTGAAGGGGTATGTGGGCTTCAGCCAGAATATGGACGACTATTGCCGCCTGCATATCTCGGTGTCGACCGATGCCTTCGCTACTTCGGAACTGCTGTGGAACAGCGGCGACGAGAACGGCGAGAAACCCTGGCGCTGGCACGAGTTTGCCGTGTCGCTCGAGAAGTATGCCGGACAGAAAGTTCAGATACGTTTTACCTATACGGCCGGTTCGGACGACGATATGAACGTGGGCGGCTACATGGGCGACTTTACCATCGACGGGTTGCAGATGACCGGTGTGGAGGCCGTCGACCAGGTAGAGGTGACTACCGGCGAGGAGATCGCCTTTGCCGACATGTCGACCGGGAATCCCACGGCCTGGCAGTGGTCGTTCCCCGGCGGGACACCGGAGACCTCGACCGAACAGAATCCCCGGGTATACTACACCCGCGACGGAGTCTATGACGTGACCCTGACGGTGAGCAATGCCGACGGCAGCGATACCAAGACCCGCACCGCCTTTGTCAAGGTGACCGGCGTGGCTCCTGTAGCTCACATTCTGCCGCCTGCCACCTTCCGGTACAGCGAGACGCGTCTGCCCATGGTGGCCCCGCTGGTGGGTGTGCAGTATCACGACAACTCGACGGGGTATCCCACTTCGTGGCAGTGGACCTTCGGCGGTGTGAGCCCCGAGTCGTATGCCCAGGTAACCTCGAACGAAGAGAATCCCGTGGTGGCCTATAACTTCCTGCACCAGCAATCGGTGAATCTGCAGGTGGCCAACGAGCACGGTGAGTCGGAAGATGCCACCGATGTATCGGTCGAGTACAGCGGACTCATTACCAACTTCGAGCCGGGCGACCAGCCGACCACCTTCGACATGGAAGACTGGGGTACCTTCCCCGGTACCAATACCATAGGCATTACGGCCTACGCCGAGAAGTTCTCCAAACCCTCGCGTCCCATTTTGGTATTTGGGGCCTATGTCTATTTTGTTACCGCTTCGGCTACGAGCCTCACCGACCAGATTGCCGACGTGGGCGTGCACCTCTATACCAGCGAAAACGGTCTGCCGGGCAAGAAACTCGACTCCACCTGGTGGCGTGTGTTCGAGCTCGATACCCCTTCGGGCAGTACGATGGTAGGCACTGCCTTTGAGTTCAACCCCAAGGTCATCGACGACGAGTTCTTTATCGTGGTCGATGGTATCCCCGAGAAGAACGACAGTGTAGACGTGTCGTTTGCCATGGCCGATTTCCGCGACCACGGCAACACGGCCTATATGTATAAAGATGACCAGTGGGTCGATGTGAGCACCTATTTCCCCGCCGGAGCCAACCACACCTCTTATCTGATTATGCCCTCGATCGTGCACTCGGTGATGTCGCCCATCCCGACCGACCGCGGTCCGCTGGTGGTAGGCAAAGAGGCCGGTACGAGTAAGTATCCCTTCTTCTCGATTTACGGCTATGAGACCCCTATCGAGAGCAGTGCCGACTGGTGCCGCGTGGTAGGTCAGCCCAACGGGCTTACCCTCGACACGCTGCTTGTCTCGTACGACCGTCTGCCCGACGGCATCGACGAGCGGGTGGCTACCCTTACCATCAACGACAGCATATCGACCTACGACATCAAGGTGACGCAAAGCGTGAATGGCGTGAGCGCCGTCGAGGCTGTAGCTCAAGCTCCGGCCACGCTCTGCCCCTCGATTTTCGACCAGGAGGTGACGGTGTTGTTGCCCGAAGATTCCCGCCGGTTGATGGTAGTCGACGAGAAGGGTCGCGAGTGGTATAGCCGCGAGTTGAGCGACGTAGAGCGGCAAGTGACAGTCGACGCTTCGGGCTGGGCCCCGGGAACTTACTTCTTCCGGGTGTTGGGCAATCGCGAGGTGATTGTCGTCAAAGGTGTGAAACGATAACGACCGGGCAAGTGTGAAAGATGACGAGAGGTGTGTCGTGGGGAGAGAGACCCGTGTCGCGCCTCTCTTCTATTGTGGTATCGCCCCGTACGGCGATGCGGGGACCAATAGGATAAACGCTATTTGTCTAAAAAAAACGAGAAAAAGTTGTAACAAATACGATATATTTGCGTCTCATCTATATACGAACAAACATACGAGTCTATGAAACGATTTTTGTGGCTGATGCTTTTGCCCCTCTGTTTCGGGAGTTGGGCTGCCGAGAGAGAATGGAATGCCGATAGCGTGCAGGTGTATTACGAGAGCCAGGTGCAGCCGGTGATACAGAAAAGTTGGAAGAACTACAATCTGATCGAGAAGACCTACCGGCAGTTTTTCGACCGTTGCAAGTCGTTGCCCGACTCGGTAATCGACCAGAGTTCGTGGTGTTTCACCGAGGCCTATTACAACCTGGCCTGCTGCCTCTCGCTCAAGGGGCGCAAGCGGGCGGCTATCGATGCCTTCGAGCAGGCTATCCGGCATGGTTACTACGACTATGCCCATGCCCGGCAGGATACCGACCTGGACAATATCCGGGGCGACAAGCGTTTTCAGCGGCTCCTGGCCCAGTTGCGCGAGGTGGGCGATTTCAACTACATACTCCGCAAGTCGCCCGGCTATGACAACACCGCCTCTACCGACTCGCTGCCGGCCTTTACCTATATGGAGCCCAACGACAGCAACCTGGTGCGGGTGCGCCGCTACTTCAACCTCGACAGCATTGCGGGTGCGGGCGACGAAATCTCGAAAATCAAGAACTTGCTGTTGTGGGTACACAACACCATCCGTCACGACGGGTCGTCATACAATCCCAAGGTGAAGAATGCCATTGCCATCTACGAAATCTGCAAGCGCGAAGACCGGGGTGTCAACTGCCGCATGATGGCGCAGATGCTCAATGAGTGCTATCTGGCCATGGGCTTCAAGTCGCGCTATGTCACCTGCCTGCCCAAGAGCTATATCAACGACTGCCACGTCATCAACGCCGTCTACTCCTGCACCCTCGACAAGTGGGTGTGGGTAGACCCCACCTGGGGCGCCTATGTGATGGACGAGGAGGGCAATCTGCTTGGCCTCTCGGAGGTGCGCGACCGGTTGAAAACGGGCCAGTTCGTCACGGTGAACGAGGATGCCAACTGGAATCATCAAGTGGCTTGCACGACCGATTACTACCTGAACTACTACATGAGCAAGAACCTCTATTATCTGCAATGTTCCGATATTAGCGGTTTCGACAACGAGACCCGTATCGAGGGAAAAGTGATGCCGCGCTACGTCACCCTCTCGCCCGAGGGCGAACCCTATGACAACTCGTTCAGCACCTCGAACGAGGCTTGGTTCTGGGCATCGCCTTATAAATGATGCGGTTAGTTGCCCCACATCGAAATACGGGGGCCAGCTTTTGGAATATGGAGAGGAGAGTATCTCTTGCCGGTATTCCTGCCCGGGTATTTTCTGGATTCCGCGTCGGGGCGCGGAATGACGTGTGTGTCACCCCGCACCGTGATGTGGGGTCCAGAAGGTGAAGTCGAGGGAATAGGCTTTTGCCGGTAATTTTCGGTTATTCCTGGATACCGCGTCGTAGCGCGGTATGACGTGCGTGTCCCCCGCACCTCGATGCGGGGTCCAGAAGAGAGCCGTTTGGTATTTTTGTGGGATGACTCTTAGAATCTCTTCAACTCGGTGTAGAGCCGCTGGATAGGCAGCCCCATTACGTTGTAGTAGCTGCCGTGCAACCCGGTCACACCGATGTAGCCAATCCACTCCTGTACGCCATAGGCGCCGGCCTTGTCGAGCGGGCGGTAGCGGTCTACGTAGTAGTCTATTTCGTCGTCGGTGAGGGGGGCGAAGTCGACCTCGGTCGATACGGCAAAGGAGATTTGCTTCTGCATCGAGGTGAGCGTAACCCCGGTGATGACGGTGTGCGTCTTACCCGAGAGGGCCCGCAGCATGGCTTTGGCATCGGCCAGATCGTGCGGCTTGCCATAGACCCGGCCGTCGAGCCAGACGATGGTATCGGCCGTGATGAGCAGCGTGTTTTCTTTCATCTGGCTGCGATAGGCGGCCGCCTTCTCCTGCGAGATGTAGAGCGGAATCTCTTCACCCGAGAGGGTAGCGGGGTACGACTCGTCCACCTCGGGCAGAGCCGTTACGCGGTATTCGATGTCGAGCCCGGCCAGGAGCTCGCGGCGACGTGGCGAGTTGCTCGCCAGCAGTATTTCGTATTTCTGGAGATTCGATAACATAGTCAATCGTTTTTTCTGAGGTTTACCAGCCGAACGCCTTTTCGTCGGCCATCCATTTGCCTTGGGCGCGCAGCACCTGTTCGATGATGTCGCGGCCACAACCCATCCCGCCGCAGAGGGGCGAAACGTAGCGGGCAATCTGTTTGATTTCGGGTGCCGCATCGGCCGGGCAGGCGGGCAGACCGGCTACCTGCATCACCTCGTAGTCGGGGATATCGTCGCCCATGTACATCACCTCGTCGGCTTGCAGGCCGCACTCGGCGAGCCACTGTTCGAATATCTTGATTTTCACGGCCACGCCCATGTAGACGTGCGAGAGGCCCAGCCCCTCGAAGCGTTTGCGCACCGCCTCGGTGCGTCCGCCGGTGATGATGGCCACGGGGTATCCCAGTTTGGCCGCCAGTTGCAAGGCATATCCGTCTTTGATGTTGATGACCCGCATGGGTTCGCCCGAGGGGTGCAGGGGTATGGAGTCGGACGACAGCACGCCGTCCACGTCGAAGGCAAAGGCTTTTATTTTTGTCAGGTCGAAATCGGTTCGGCTCATGGTTGTTTGGTTTTATCGGGGTTATGGATTTCGTGAATGCTGCGGCTCATCAGACTGTAAATCTCGCGCATCGTGGGGTCGGAGAGCAGTGCCTCCTGTTTGGCGATGATGTTGCGGTCGTATCGGATGGCCGGGCCCGTCTGGGCATCGAAGGGCGACATGTCGGCCACCTTGTCGGCCGTTTCTCGGATAAGGGGCAGCATCGCCTCGAAAGGCAGTCCGTGTTCCTGCAGGATGCGGTCGCATAGCACATAGAGGTGGTTGGTGAAGTTGCAGGCAAAGACGGCAGCCAGGTGCAGATACTTGCGTTGCTCCGAGTCGGCCCGGTAGACGCGGCCCGAGAGCCGGGCGGCCAGGTGGTACAGCAGGTCGGCATCGGCTTCGCTGTTGGCCTCGATGAAGAGGGGAATGTTGTCGAATGCCACCTCGCGCTCCTTGCTGAAGGTCTGCATGGGGTAGAAGACTCCGTAGCGGGTCGAGTAGGGGCAGAATATTTCGCAGTCTACACTGCCGGCCGTGTGTACCCACAGCCCGTTGTTGGCCGGCATACGGGCAAGTAGGTCGGGCAGTACCGAGTCCTTCACGGCGAAAATATAGAGGTCGCCGTCGGCAGGCAGACTGTTGAGGTCGGTCGTGTAGCGGCAGCGGGGCAACTGTTCGCCCAACCGCCGGGCCGACTCTTCGGTGCGGCTATATACCCACGCCGGGGCGAGACCCTTCTCCCGCAACACCAGTGCCAGCCTCGTAGCCAGGTTGCCGGCACCGATCAGGACTATCTTCATCGTTGCGTCGTTCATTCCCATTTGCCTATATGCACCTTTTCCCACATCATCTTCTCTTCGTCGAAGGGCTTGCGCTCCTCGTCCTTGTGGCCGATGGAGAGGATGCAGAGCACGCCCATCGTTTCGGGTATGCCCAGTATGCTGCGTACGATGTCTTCGGCCGGTTCGTCGTCGGCCCCGAATCGGTTGCGCACCTGAATCCAGCAGCTGCCCAGCCCCAGGTCGGCCGCTTGCAGTTGCATGAGTATGGCGGCAATCGAGGCATCCTCGACCCAGGTATCGGTAAGGGTCATGTCGGCCGTCACGACGATAGCCAAGGCAGCCCCTTCGACAGGCTTGGCTCCGGCCGTCTTGCAGGCAGCCAGGCGGGCCAGCACCTCTTTGTCTTCGACGGCGATAAACTCCCAAGGGGTACAGCGTTTCGACGAGGGGGCGAGCAGCCCGGCCTCGAGAATCAGCTTCACCGAGTCGGGCGACAGCGGTTGGTCGGTATACTTGCGGATGCTCCGGCGGTGCATCAACAGATCGTGCAGATTATTCATAAGGGTAATGTTTTTACGGTTTGTATTTCATGAATTGGAGGAGGTGACGTTCGGCCCCGGCTGTGTGGCGTACAGACGAGCGGGGACACGAGCCTGCATCTCTTCCAGTAGCAAAGATACAAAACCTAATGCTTACGCGGGGAATCTGCGAAAACTTTTTTCGCTACTTTTCGGCGGGCCGCATACTGAACGACGCTTTTTTGCGTTTATTAAATGTGCCTCTCGACAAACGGGGCACGTTGTGTATAGAATCCCGATGAAATACAAGATATTACTCCTTTTTGTCGCGATAGGTGCGGTGCTCGAGCTGGCGGCGCAAGGGCGTGTGAAACTCACGGGCCGGGTCTACGACAGCGACAACCAGCCTATCGAACTGGCTACGGTGCGTGTGGCGGGGACGACCATGGGCACGATGACCGACCTCAAGGGCGAGTATCAGCTCTCCATACCGGCGGGCGACTCGATTGTGGTCATCTACTCGTGCCTGGGCTACCGCGAGGAGCAGCGGCAGCTGCTCAACCTCACGAAAGATGTCTCGCTGTCGGTGCGGCTGAACAAGAACTCGAAGATGCTGAGCGAGGTGGTGGTGGCGACTCACCGCCGGCAGACCAGTACGCTGCAGACTATCGACACGAAGGACCTCAAGCTGATGCCCGATGCCTCGGGCGGCAGTATCGAGGCGATGCTCACCACCTTTGCCGGGGTCAACTCGAGCAACGAGTTGAGTTCGCAATACTCGGTGCGGGGCGGTAACTTCGACGAGAATATCGTCTACATCAACGGTATCGAGGTGTATCGTCCGCTCACGGTGCGGTCGGGACAGCAGGAGGGGTTGAGTATCATCAACCCCGATATGGTGGGGGCCGTAGGCTTTTCGTCGGGCGGTTTCTCGGCCGAGTATGGCGACAAGATGTCGTCGGTGCTCGATATTATCTACAAGCACCCCGAGGCTTTCGAGGGGTCGGTGTCGGCCAGCTTTCTGGGGGCCACCGCCTCGATTGGGCAGAGTACCAAGAAGTTCTCGCAACTGCACGGTATCCGCTACAAGACCAACTCCACCCTGTTGAGCTCGCTCGATACCAAGGGCGAATATGAGCCGTCGTTCTTCGATTATCAAACCTATCTCACCTATAAGTTCGCCCCCAAGTGGGAGGCTTCGTTCCTGGGCAACATTGCCATCAACGACTACAAGTTCACCCCCCACGAGCGCAATACCTCATTTGGTACGGCCACGAATGCCAAGCAGTTCAAGGTCTATTTCGACGGCGGGGAGCGCGACAAGTTCGAGACCTATTTCGGGGCTCTGTCGCTGAACTTCTTCCCCGACAAATATACCCAGTGGGCCTTGATGACCTCGGCCTTTGTCACCAACGAGCTGGTGACCTACGACATTTCGGGGCAATACTGGCTCGACGAGCTGGCTGATAACGGTGATGGCGAGGCTACCGAAAATACCGGTACGCTGGGCGTGGGCACCTATCACGAGCATGCCCGCAACCGACTCAAGGCCTCGGTGATTGCCACCTCGATCAAGGGGGCTACCAAGTTGGGACAGAACGAGCTGAAGTGGGGATTCACCCACCAGTACGAACAGATTTACGACCGCGTGCGCGAGTGGGAGATGCGCGACTCGGCCGGCTATTCGCTACCGCATACCGGGCAGTCGGTCGAGATGATTTACAACCTCTTTTCGAAGCAGGACATGGAGAGCCACCGCCTCTCGGCCTATCTGCAGGATACCTATCGGATGCGCACCTTGTGGGGGCGGCTCATCTTCACCGGTGGTGTGCGGGCCTCGTACTGGGGCTTCAACAAGGAGACGCTGGTGAGTCCGCGGGCCTCGATTACCTTCATCCCGGCCGCCAACGAGCAGATTACGGCCCGCCTGGCCGGCGGTCTCTATTACCAGGCCCCCTTCTACAAGGAGTTGCGCGACACGGTGTGCGATGCCTCCAACAATTACGTGGTGCAGTTGAACCGCAACATCAAGTCGCAACGCTCGATACACGTGGTGCTCGGCGGCGACTATTCGTTTCGGGCGTTGGACCGTCCGTTCAAATTCACGGCCGAACTCTACTACAAGAAACTCGATAACCTCATTCCCTACGAAATCGACAACCTGCGGGTGTGGTACAGCGGGCAGAACGAGGCCAAGGGCTACGCCGCCGGTATCGACCTGAAGCTCTTCGGGCAGTTTGTGCCCGGGGTCGACTCGTGGCTCACCTTCTCGCTGATGAAGACGCAGGAGGAAATCGGCGGCATCAAACTGCCCCGACCTACCGACCAGCGGTACAGCGTGGGGCTCTACTTCCAGGACTATGTGCCCCGCTTCCCCAAATACAAATTCAGCCTGCGGGCTATCCTGGCCGACGGTCTGCCGGTGGGTTCGCCCCGCAAGGGACGTCAGGCGGGCTACTTCAGGGCCCCGGCCTACAAGCGTATCGACATCGGAGCTTCGCGTCTGCTGGTGGGGGGCGAAGACAAACTCCTGCAGCGGGGTATCTTCCGCAACCTGAAAAGCGTGTGGATTGGTATCGACGTGTTCAACCTCTTCGACATCAGCAACGTGAACTCCTACTATTGGGTCACCGACATTACCAATGCCCAGTATGCCGTGCCCAACTACCTTACCCGCAGGCAGATAAACCTGCGTCTCTCCATCGACTTTTAATCGACTCGATTACCGCAGGCGAATGTAGTACATCAGGTCGGTGATGCCGTAGAGCAGTGTGGCCGCACCGAAGGTGGCGACAATGATGCGCTCGGTCGCCGAGAAGGGATTGACCAGAATCTCGATACCGATAAGCAGAACAATCACCGGCAGCAGATAGGAGAGCCACCCCGCCTTGCGCTTGATGGTCTTCTTCAGTGTGAGCAGATAGAGCAACTGGTAAACTCCGATTAAGATGAGTGCACCCCCCAGCACGTAGATGGTCACCCCGATGTACCAACTGGGCACCAGGATGAGCGAACACCCGAACAGCAGCAGGATGGCCGACATCACCGGGAACGGCAGGTGTTTATGGTCGCCGCTCAGCAGATAGAACAGAATGGTGTAGAGACTGGGTATCCCCACCAGGATACCGATAATGAAGAGTATGGTGGGCAGGGCGGCGTTGGGATAGAATATCAACAGCAACCCCACGGCGATAGAGGCGATGATACGGACCAGCGGATTTTGAAAAGCATTCATAAAACAGTATTCGAGATTAGTTGTTTGTATGTGATGTAACAACAGCAAAGGTAGCAAGATGTTTGTGAATAGCCTCGATAGTGAAACGCTATTTAACAGCCTTGCCTGCAGAAGCCGCGGCCGGAGTGTGTGAATTTGGGAATATTTATTAACTTTGTCCCCGCTGCGGTAAATCGCGGTCGAGCCGGGTCGCTTGGATGCGGCTGTGTCGACATCGATGCAAGAGGCTCCACACGAGAGGTTTACCTCTATTTTCGAAACAAAAAAGATGCTATGTCTGCACCGAAAAAAATCTTAGCCATCATAAATCCCATTTCGGGAACCAAAGATAAAGAGGAACTGCCTGCCTTGATCGACGAGGTGATAGACCCGTCGAAATACAGCGTGGAGTGCCGCTTCACCCAATATGCCGGCCATGCGGCCGAGATGACCCGTCAGGCTGTTGCCGACGGGGTAGATGTGGTGCTCTCGGTCGGGGGCGACGGTACCTGCAACGAGATTGCCCGCGAATTGATAAACACCCCCACGGCCCTGGCCATTGTGCCGGTGGGTTCGGGCAACGGGTTGGCCCGCCACCTGGGCATTTCGATGGATGCCCGCAAGGCACTCGAGATTGTCAACGACGGCGTGATTGCCGACCTCGACTACTGCACGGCCAACGGCCGCCCCTTCTTCTGTACTTGCGGGGTGGGGTTCGACGCGCTGGTGAGCCTCAAGTTTGCGCAGGGAAAACGTCGCGGCAAGCTGGCCTATGTGGCCAAGGCGCTCACCGAGTACCTCAAGTACAAGTCGGAGACCTATCAGATTGAGATGCCCGACGGTACTGTCACCGAGAAGGCCTTCCTCATTGCCTGCGGCAACGCCTCGCAATATGGCAACAACGCCTATATCGCCCCCCATGCCAGCATGCAGGACGGCAAAATAGACGTCACGGTGCTCATGCCCTTTACCCCCTTCGACACGGCGGGGTTGGCCCTGTTGCTCTTCACCAAGCATATCGACCAGGATGCCAACATCAAGAGCTTTACCACCGAGTCGCTCGTCATCAAGCGCGAGAAACCGGGGGCCATGCACCTCGATGGTGAGCCTGTCGAGATGGGTACCCGCATCGACATCCGCTGCTTCAAAGGCGGCCTGCGCGCCCTCATTCCGGCCGAGGACCCCAAGCGCTCCATCATCGAGCCCTTCGCCTCGGTATTCTGGGAGTTTATCGAGACCGTGCGTCAGGAGTTGAATATCTGATAGTTAGTTGTTATTCCATGAAGATGAGATTGTCGAGCGGCCGCAGACCGTGTTAGCCACCCTGCCTACGGTCGGCCAGTTCGATGACCTCGAGGTCTTTGATTTCGGCCCCGTCGATGACGAAGCGCACGAGGGTGCGTTTCTTGTGGAATCCGTACAGACCGGCGGCTCCGGGGTTGATATGAAGGCATTTCAGGGTTTTGTCGTAGAGTACCTTCAGGATGTGCGAGTGGCCCGAGATGAAGAGTTTGGGCGGATGAATGTAAATCTGGGGTATCACCTCGCGGGCATATTTGCCGGGGTATCCGCCGATGTGGGTCATCCACACGTCCACCCCCTCGATGGTAAACCGCTGGTGTTGCGGGTAGCGCAGGCGCAATTCGTGACCGTCGATGTTGCCATAGACGGCCCGGAAGGGCTTCAGCGCCTCGAAGCGGTCGGCCAGCTCGACCGAGCCGATGTCGCCCGCGTGCCAAATCTCGTCGCACTCGGCAAAATATTTCGCGTAACGGTTGTCCCACCAGGCGTGGGTATCGGATAACAGACCAATCTTTACCATGACTTCTTTTCTCAATTTAAGGGTAAAAGTACGGCAATAATTTGTAAAGTCGAAAAAAAACATCTACATTTGTCCCCACAGAAACAGATGCGGTAGTAGCTCAGTTGGTAGAGCATCAGCTTCCCAAGCTGAGGGTCGCGAGTTCGAGCCTCGTTTGCCGCTCTTTGAGAAGCCGGTTTGCATGCAGCAAGCCGGCTTTTTTTATATATTCATTCCGCCTGTCAATTCATAATTTTATGAATTGAGACGAGATATTGCCAATCTGGGGATTCATTTTTATATTTGTTGTGATTTTTCTTACGTTTAGTTAATATAATTAACAGTATAGTCACAATCTAAATATGACGTTGAACGGAGTTTCGCAGACTTCTGTCCTCAATTATATGATACGGGACAATAAGTTGTATCTCTCGCAAGGCGACGAGACTGTCGTGTATGTAAGGCGATAAACTTTGATCCGGAATATAGCAGCAGGGGATAGAATCGACGTTCTATCCCCTGCGTGCATATACTGGAAACACCGTGGTTATTCCTGACTTACCTTTTTCATCTTCACCTCGTAGAGGTCGCTGCGGCGGTCCTTGAGGTTGCGCACGCTGCCGTAGGTGTGGAGCTCGTTGAGCAGGTCGAGGTCGACGTCGGAGATGAGAATCATCTCGGTGTTGGGGGTAGCCTCGGCACGGCGTCCGTCGGTGGGGAAGGCGAAGTCGCAGGGGGTGAAGACACCCGACTGGGCATACTGGATGTCCATGTTGTGCACCTTGGGCAAGTTGCCTACACTACCGGCAATGACCACGAAGCACTCGTTTTCGATGGCGCGGGCCTGGGCGCAGACGCGCACGCGCGAATAGGCATTCTGCGTGTCCGTGAGGAAGGGGACGAAGAGTATTTGCATGCCCTCGCCGGCCATGATGCGCGACAGCTCGGGGAACTCGACATCGTAGCAGATGAGCACGCCTATCTTGGCGCAGTCGGTCTCGAAGGTGCGGATGGCTTTGCCGCCGTTCAATCCCCAGCACTTCATTTCGTCGGGGGTGACGTGCAGTTTCTCGTACATCTCGTAGGTACCGTCGCGACGGCACAGGTAGCCGATGTTGTAGAGCAGTCCGTCCTCTTTGATGAGGGGCATGCTGCCGGTGATGATATTGATGTTGTAGCGGATGGCCAGGTTGATGAACCGCTCGCGTATCTCGTCGGTGTACTGGGCCAGACCGCGGATGGCCTCCGACTCGCTCTCGTCGTTGAAGCGGGCCATGAGGGGGGCGTTGAAGTATTCGGGGAAGAGCACGAAGTCGCTCTGGTAGCTGCTCACCGAGTCGACGAAGAACTCGACCTGTTCGAAGAGGTCGTCGAGCGTCTTGTAGCTGCGCATCTGCCACTGCACGAGTCCCACCCGCACGGTCGTCTTGGGCGAGATATACTCTTCGGTAGGCTCCTGGTAGTAGATGTTGTCCCACTGGAGCAGGCAGGCGAAATGTTTCGACTCCTCGTCGTTGGGCAGGTAGTTGCGCATCACCTTGCGCACGTGGAAGTCGTTGGAGAGCTGGAAGAGCAGTACCGGGTCGAATATCTCGCGCTTGCGCACCTTGTCGATGTACTCTTTGGGGCGCATGTGGTCGGCATACTTGTGGTAGTTGGGCAGCCGGCCGCCAAACATGATGGCCTTGAGGTTGAGTTTCTCGCACAGCTCCTTGCGGTATTCATACATACGGCGGGCGAGCCGCAGGCCGCGGTAGTCGGGGTGCACGAATACCTCGATGCCGTAGAGGATGTTACCCTTGCGGGTGTGGGTGTTGAAGGTTTCGTTGCCGGTCACCTGAGCATAGGTGTGGTCGTTTTTCACATCGTTGTAGTTGACGATGATCGAGAGGGCGCATCCCACGATTTTGCCATCGACCACGGTCACGATCTGCCCTTCGGGGAAGATGCGGATGAGTTTGTCTATCTGTTCGGGGGTCCAGAACACGTCGCTGCCGTCGGCATAGACACGGGTGAACGAGTTGGCCAACTGGTCGTAGTCTTCGCGTTGCAGATTACGAATCTCGACTTTATTGATCTCTTTGGGTTTCATAGCTTCGTTATTTGTTTCGCGGTGCAAAATTACCGCTTTTTTGCGGGCATTGGTTGCTTGTGGCCCTATTTTCTTGGATTATGAGTAAATTTGTTGTGCCTCGGGCGGGGGCTGATGCCCTGTCGAGAAATTTTTTTGAAAAAAATCGGGGGTGTCTGCAACCTGCCGGGGGGTGACTTGCGTCTAATGGTTGAATTTCCGGAAAGAGAGATGAACAAAAAAATGATACATAAATTAAAAACAGATAGCAAGATGAAACGATTTGTAATGACAGCGCTCCTTTCACTCGTGTTGTGGACGGGCGCAACTGTAATGGCACAGACCGGGAATGTGAACCCGACTTCAAAACCGACAGCAGCCGTGGCTGCGGCGACGACCGAAAGCGATACTCTTGGCGACATGAACGAGACCGAAGCCTACAAGGTGCGTATGGCCGAGATTGAGCTGGAAAAACAACGGTCTTTGATGCATTATGAGGCCGATGCCGAGGATATTCTCGATGCGATTGTCCCAGTGTTGGGCATAACCGTTCCCTTCCTGTTTGCCTTCCTGATTATCTTCTTCTTTATCTACTACCGCAACAAGAAGCAGAAGGCCCACTATCAGGTTATCGAGAAGGCCATCGAGGCCGGGCGTGAGTTGCCCGACGGATTTTTCGAGTCGCCCCGGTCGCGACAGGCTCGCCCCGACAAGCTGGTGACCCTCAACCAGGGCTTGGTATTCCTGGGTATCGGTTTGGGCTTTGCCATCTGGAGCATTGTGTTGTGGAGTATCAACGGTACCGAAGAGTTTGGCGATGGCGTGGGAATCTTCCTGTTGGGATTGGCGGCCATCTTTATTCTGGTGGGTGCGGGCAAACTGATACTCTATCGGGTATCGTCGCGCCCCGATAACGATCACACCGATAATCAACCCGAATAACCGGCCTCGACACGATGGAGAAGACCGAGGATATGATGTGGGTGGCACGTTGCGCCCTGCTGGACGACCGCAAGGCTTTTGCCTCGCTGGTCGATAAATACCAGGGGCGGGTGAAGCGCTTCTTTCTGAGCCTCACCGGTGGCGACGAATCGCTCAGCGATGACCTGGCGCAGGAGACCTTCATCAAGGTCTATTACCACCTGCGCAGCTACAAGGGTCTCTCCTCGTTCTCGACCTGGCTCTTCAGGGTGGCCTACAACCTCTACTACGACGAGTTGCGCAAGCGGGGCGACCGCTACTTCGAGCCTTTGGACGAGGCGGCGGCGATACCCCAGTCGCCCGAGCCGGTAGACCGTCGGCTCGACATGACCCAGGCTCTGTCGATACTGCGTCCCGAGGAACGTACGGTCGTTACCCTCTACTTCGTCGAGGATATGGCCATCGCCCGCATCGCCGCGGTGACGGGTATGCCCGAGGGGACCGTCAAGTCGTACCTCTCGCGCGCCAAACAAAAATTAGGAGAATATTTAAAGAAAAACGGATATGAAAGAGTGGAATGACGACCAGTGGCGGGAGCTTTTCGACCGACACACTCCCCAACCCCGGCACGACCGGTGGTTTACCCGCCGGGTGATGAACCGACTGCCGCGCAAGCGGTGGAGCCTCGAGGCGAAGATTTCGCTGGTGGTTCTGGTGCTGATATTGCTCATCTGCACGGCCTTGTGTGTAGCTTTTGCCCGCGAGCTGACAGCGAACCCCTGCTGGAACTGTGCCGGTACCTGGGTGATGTATGGAGCCCTGACGGCGGCCTGTATCCTCTTCGCCGCGCAGCTGAACTCTTTCTTCCGCTCGATTTACGACGCTTCCTGAAACTGAAATAAATTTAAGTAAACAAGCCAAGGAGCAGACGTCCCGTTGCCGGGGTGCCTGCTCCTTGTGTGGTTTATGGCGAGCATCGTTCAACCCTGCGACTTGCCGGCGATGGGCGAGTGGCGGGCGATGAACTCGGCAAACGACTCCTTGTAGGTGTCGGAGATGGGGATATACTCCTTGCCGAAGACGATGCGGTTGCGGTCGATCATTTTGATTTTGCATCCCTGCACGATGAACGAGCGGTGCACCCGGATGAACTGCCCCTCGGGCAGCATCTCTTCGAGCGACTTGAGGCTCAGCAGCGAGAGGATGGGGTGCGGCTCGCCTTCGAGATAAATCTTCACATAATCTTTCAATCCCTCGATGTAGAGAATCTTGTCGAGGGGTATCTGCTTGAGCTTGTAGTCGCTCTTGACAAAGATATAGGGGCTTGCCGCCGGCGATTCGGCCGGGGTAGTCGGGGCATTGGCGGTGTTCCCCTCCGACAGCTCGAACCATTGCAGCGCCTTTTGTGCCGCCTTGAGGAAATCGGCATAGGCGATGGGCTTGAGCAGGTAGTCGATGGCGTTGACCTTGTAGCTGTCTACGGCATATTGCCCGAAGGCGGTGGTAAAGACAATGCGGCTGCGCCCCTCGATCATGTGCGAGAACTCCATGCCGTCGAGCTCGGGCATCTGTATGTCGAGGAAGATGAGGTCGATGTCGCCCCGCGAAACCCGCTCGACAGCCTGCACGGCCGAGTTGAACGAGGCTTCCAGTTGCAGGAAGGGGGTACGCTTGACATAACTCTCCAGCAGTTCGATGGCCAGAGGCTCGTCGTCGATAATACAGCATTTCAGTATCATAGTCTCCACGTATTTGGGTTAGTTCAAGTCGATGGTGAGCGACGAGCGGTAGACCCGTGTGTCGCTATCGGCATGCAGGGTGTACTTGCCGGGGTAGAGCAGTTCGAGCTGTCGCGAGAGGTTTTTGAGCCCGATGCCCGAGCCGCTTTTGTCGTTCTCGTTTTTGGGGAAGCAGCTGTTCTCGATGCGGCACTCGATGACACCGGGCGAGGGTTCGCGCATGACGATGGTCACAAACGAGGGTTCGGTGGCGCTGGTGCCGTGCTTGAAGGCATTCTCGATGAGGGTGATGAAGAGCAGCGGAGCAATCTGGTATCCCCGGCACAACCCTTGGGGCATATCGACCTCGACCTTCACGTGGCGGGCGAGCCGAAGCCGCATCAGCTCGATGTAGTTGTGGTTAAACTCCAGCTCTTTCTCCATGGGAACATAGGCCTGAGCATTTTCATAGAGTACATAGCGCAGCATCTTGCTCAACTCGAGCACGGCACTCTGCGCCCGGTCGGGGCTGATGGCGATGAGCGAGTAGATGTTGTTGAGGGTATTGAAGAGGAAGTGCGGGTTGAGCTGGTTCTTCAGGTTCTTCAACTCGGCCTCGGTGCGCTCCTGCTCCAGTTGCTTGCGCTCCTTCTCGGTGACAATCCACTTCTGCGTCATCTTGATGGCTACGCTCAATCCCACCATCAGAGCCAGGGTGATGGAATCCTGCCACTGCATGAGCCCCGGCCGTGGAGGACGAGGACCGCCCGGCCGCCTGAACAGGAACTCGTCGGGGATAATCATGCGGTGTACCAGATAGATGGCCACATTGGCTACCACGATGAGCAGCACGTTGTAGAGGATAAACTGTACCGGCTTTTTACGGAACAGCACCCGGTCGATAAGCCACAGATAGTTGATGTAGAAGATGACCGCGATGCAGATGGGCTGGATATAGAACTTCATGAGGCTGAAGTTGCGTATGCGCCCCATACTCTCGAACCGCTCGATGAAGAGGAGCGGGAAGAGAAAGACAATCGTCCATGCAATGGCATGGATGAAGAGGGGATTCCATCGGAGGCGTATATGTTGCCGGTTGGGTGTCATGGTACAAAGATAAAGATTTTGAGTATAAGAATGTCGATTATTCATAACGAATAGCTTCAATGGGGTCGAGGTTGGCGGCTTTGCGGGCCGGGTACCAGCCGAAGAATATGCCGGTGAAGGTACATACCAGGAAGGAGAGTATCACCGAATAGGCCTGGATGTAGACCGGCCAGTTGAATACGAGGTTGACCACCATCGATGCTCCCACACCCAGCAGCACCCCGATGATGCCGCCCGTGACGCTGATGAGCACCGCCTCGATGAGGAACTGGGCCAGGATGTCGATGCCCCGGGCTCCGATCGACATGCGCAGCCCGATTTCGCGGGTGCGCTCCGTTACCGATACATACATGATGTTCATGATGCCGATACCGCCCACCAGCAGCGAGATACCGGCGATACAGGCGAGCAGGATGGTCATCATGTCGGTAGTCGAGCTCATCATCGAGCTCATCTCCTCTTGCGACCGTATTTCGAAGTCGTCGTCTTCGCCCTCCTTGATTTTGTGATTCTTGCGCAGAATCTGGGTAATCTCGTTGATAGCCTGCGGGGTGAGTTCCTCGGTCAGGGCCGAGCAGAAGATGCCTTGCAGGTAGGTGATGGCCAGTACCCGCTTCTGCACCGTGGTGTAGGGGGCCAGCACCATGTCGTCCTGGTCCATGCCCATGCTGTTGTAGCCCTTGGGGGTGAGGGTTCCCACAATCTTGAGCGGTATCTTGTTGAACCGTATCACCTTGCCGATAGGGTTCTCGCCGTTGGGGAAGAGGTTGTCGATGATGGTCTGTCCCACCAGGCAGACTTTGGCCGAGGTGAGCACGTCTTGCGGGGTGAACATGCTGCCCTCGTCGATGGAGAATTTGCGTATCTCGAGGTAGTCTTCGGTCACGCCGTAGATGGTGCTGGGGTAGTTGTTGGCCCCGTAGATGAACTGCCCGCTGCTGCTGACCGAGGGCGAGCAGGCCGACACATATTCGGTGCCGTCGAGAATGTCCTGGTAGTCGTTGAGCTTGAGGGTCTGCATCGACGAGGCATCCTGCCGCACGCCGCCCCGCTCCATGTTGCCGGGGTGAATCATAATCATGTTCGACCCCATTTCGGCAATCTGGGCCCGGATGCTCCGCTTCGACCCTTGCCCGATGGCCAGCATGGTAATCACCGACGCTACGCCGATGATGATGCCCAGCATCGTGAGGAAGCATCGCATCTTATTATTGTTGAGCGCCTTGAGCGCTATCTTGGTGAGATTGGTCAGATTCATAGTCGTTTGTTCCTTAATCGCTTTCTACCGGTAGTTTTTTCAGCATCTCCAGGGCCGAGGCCGGATGGTCGTTGGGGGTGTCGCTGATGATTTTCCCGTCGCGCAGCACGATGTTGCGGCTGCTGTAGGCCGAGAGTTCGGGGTTGTGCGTGACGAAAATGATGGTGCGTCCCCGGTCGTGCAGCTCCTGGAAGAGAACCAGAATCTCGAACGAGGTGCGGGTGTCGAGGTTACCGGTAGCCTCGTCGGCCAGAATGATGACTGGGTCGTTTACCAAAGCCCGGGCAATGGCCACACGTTGCTGCTGTCCGCCCGACATCTGGTTCGACTTGTGGTTTTTCCGTTCGGCCAGTCCCACGGCATCGAGTGCCCTGGAGGCCAGTTCGTGCCGCTCGCGGGCCGAGATGGCCGAGTTGTACATGAGGGGCAGCTCCACGTTTTCGAGGGCGGTCGTCTTGGGCAGCAGGTTGTAAGACTGGAATACGAAACCAATCTTGCGGTTGCGCAGCACCGACCGCTCGTTTTTGCCCATGCTCCGTACCGGGATGCCGTCGAGGTAGTATTCGCCCGAGGTGGGGGTGTCGAGGCAGCCCAGAATGTTGAGCAAGGTCGACTTGCCCGAGCCGCTGGTGCCCATGATGGTCACGAACTCGCCGGCGTTGATGGTGAAGCTCACCCCCCGCAGGGCGTGTACCGTCTCGTTACCCACGATAAAGTTGCGCCGTATGTTCTCCAGACGTATGATCTCTTTTGTTGCCATGCTGTCGGTTTCCTTTCTTTATTTCTTCTTTCCCGGCGGTTTGGGCATGAAGGGGCTCTCCTCCTTGTTTCCCGAGAGCTGAGCGGCCGGCAGGCCGCCGTTGCTCTTGCGGTCGATGGCTACGGTTTCGCCTTCGTTCAGCCCCTCGCAAATCTCTACATTCACGCCGTTGTTCATACCCACTTTTACCTGCCGGGGAGTCCAGGTATTGTTCTCTTGTACCCAAATAGTCTTGATGCTGTCGTTGCCCGGCTTCTGGGGTTGGGGCTGCGGTTGCGACTCGGCTGCCGGAGCTTGTCCCGAAGGCATATCGGGGACGAAGCGGAGTGCCTTGAGTGGAATGTTGATGACGTTGCGCCGCTCGGCGATGTAGATGGTGACGTTGGCCGTGAGGCCCGGTTTCAGTTTCAAATCGGGGTTGTGGGCCGAGATGACCACCTCGTAGGTAACCACGTTGCTCTCTTCGGTAGCCTCGAGACGCACCTGTGTCACGGTGCCCTCGAAGGTGTCGTTGGGGTAGGCGTCGACGCTAAATTCGACCCGTTGTCCCTCTTTCACACCGCCTATATCGGCCTCGTCGACATCGGCAATCACCTGCATCTGGGTGAGGTCGGCGGCAATGGTGAAGAGGGTAGGCGTTTCGAATCCGGCGGCAACGGTCTGTCCCTCCTCGACGGCGCGGCTGATGACTACCCCGTCGATGGGCGAGGTAATGGTAGCGTAGGCCAGGTTACGCTTGGCCTTGGCCAGATTGGCCTCGCTGCTCTCGTAGGCACTCTTGGCCTTGGCATAGTTGTAGGTCGACTCCTCGAACTCGGTGTCGCTGATGAGCTGTTTCTCGTGCAACGCCTTGTTGCGCAGGTAGTTCTTCTCTTGATACTCGTACTCGGCCTTGGCACCGTCGTAGGTGGCCTGTTGCGAGGTGAGTTCGCTTTGCAGGGTCACCTTATCCATCTCGGCGATGAGCTGTCCCTTGGTGACAATCGAGTTGTAGTCGGCATACAGTTTGTCGATGATACCCGATACCTGGGTACCCACCTCGACCTTGGTCACCGGCTCGATGGTACCGGTAGCCGTGACGGCCTCCGATACGTCGCTTCGGGTGGCCGTGGCCGTCTCGACGATGTAGCTTGTGCTGTTCGATTTCCGTCCGAAGATAAACCACAGGATTATAATCACTGCGACTATCGACACGGCGAGAATGATGATTTTTTTTCGTTTCATATCGTGATGATCAGTTTATTATTCGAGATTGTCAAATCAATCGAGCGTAAGCGGCTTGTTTTCGTAGTAGTCGAGCAGCTTGAGGTTGAGCAGCGCCATGAAGCGCGATTGCAGCTCCTCTTGCTGGGCCGAGAGCCAGTTGTTTTTGGCGGTGAGCATCTCGACGGTATTTTTCATGCCCAGGTAGAATTGCTCTTCGGTGAGCTCGAACGATGTCTGTGTGGCATTGAGCTGCTCGCGGGCGGCCAGGTATTGCGACTGGGCCGACGAGGCGTCGAGCCAGGCGCTCTCGATTTGGTTGAGCAGATTTTTCTCCTGATTCTTGAGGTCGAGCTCGCTGATTTTCTGCTGTATACGAGCCCGCTCTACGGCCGACTTGTTGGCCCGGCGGCTGTAGATGGGTATCGATAGGGTGAGCCCGATCGACTCGTTGAGCCCCTGCTTCAGTTGGGTGCCCAGGCCGCCGTTGTTGTCGGTATTGTGGCCGCTGCCTATGCCGGCATTGAGCGAGAGGTTGGGATAGTAACCTGCTTTGGCATTGGCGATATTGAGCTCGGCCACCTCGAGTTCGAGTTTGCCACTCTGTATCGAGGGGATGAATCCCAGGGCGATGGCATAGACCGTGCTCTTGTCGGGCAGCGGCACAAGCACTTTGCTCTCGTCGATGGGCGGCAGAGCCAGGTTCATCTCTACGTCGATGTCGAGTTCGAGCAGTTGCTTGAGGTTGAGCCGCAGTTGGTCGCGGTTGGCTTCGGCCGATACCAGTTGGTACTTGTCGTTGCTGTATTGGGCCTCGAGTTGGGCCAGGTCGCTCTTCGAGATAGAGCCGGCGGCCAGCAGTTCGCGCGACCGCTCGACTTGCCTCAGCGATACCTCGACAGTCTGCTTGCAGATATTCACGGCCTCCTCGGCATAGAGAATTTGCAGATAGTCGGTGAGAATCTCGATTTGCAGGTTGTCGAGGCTCTCTTGAAAGGCATATTGCTGTTGCTGCTCTTGCAGCTGGTTGCTCTTGATGGTATTGCGGCGCTTCCCGTCGAAGAGGGTCCACGAGGCATTGAGTCCGTAGGTGCCGGTGTAGACGTTTTTGCCGGCCTGGCTGCCGTCGGCCAAGGGGTAGTTGCCGTAGTTGTGCGACGTGGAGAAGTCGAACGAGGGGAAAAGCTGGGCTTTGGCCTCCTTGGTATTGACCGAGCTCTCCTCGATCGACAGTCGGTTCTGTTGCAGCGTGATGCTGTGGTCGTGGGCGTAGTCGAAGCAATCCTGTAATGTCCACACTTCGGGCATCGACTCTTCCTGGCTCACCTGAAGTTCCTGAGCATGCAGCGGCGAGTAGCAGAGAAGCGTTAAAATGCCGGTGGATATTATTAAATTTTTCATAACCGATACGTTAAATTCGAACTCAAATTTAACATTTGGCGAGCCATTAAGAAAAATGTAATAGAGAGAGTTTCCTTTTTTGTGGATAAAGCGGTCTCTTTTATCGATAAAACAGGGGTGTATGGTTATGCGTTTTCCCTTATGGAGAGAGGCTGGTGAAAAAACGAGGGGAACCCGTGTGGATTCCCCTCGTGAAGATAGTTTCGAAAAGGTATGCTTCGTTAATAGAAGAGCAGGATGAGCAACTGCGCCGACAGAACTCGCAGGAACATGGTGAGCGGGTAGACGGTCGAGTAGGCTACCGACGGTGCATCGTTACCCGAAACCTTGTTGGCATAAGCCAAGGCGGGGGGATCGGTGCAGGCTCCCGAGAGCAGACCCATGATTGAGCAGTAGTTGATTTTGTAGTGAGCCCGGGCGATAACGGCAATGACGAGCAGGGGAATGACGGTGATGAGGAATCCCCACCATACCCACACGAGGCCGCCCGACATGATGGTATTGACAAACTCGCCGCCGGCCGAGATGCCCACACTGGCCAGGAAGAGGCAGATGCCTACCTCGCGCAGCATGAGGCTGGCGCCTGTCGAGGTGTAGGTAACCAGGTGTACCTTGTGACCGAAGCGGCCCAGCAGAATGGCAACGACCAGAGGACCACCGGCCAGACCCAGTTTCATCGGCACGCTCATGCCCGGTATGGCGATAGGAATACTACCCAGAATGATACCGAGGAAGATACCCACGAAGAGGGTTACCATGTTGGGCTCGTGCAGACGTTTGGTCGAGTTGCCCAACTTTTCGGCCAGACGGTTGATGTCTTCGATACGGCCTACTACGGTGAGGCGGTCGCCGATTTGCAGCTCCAGATTGGGGTTGGCCAACAGGTCTAAACCGGCACGGTTCACGCGGGTAGCGTTCAGGCGGTATCCCATGCGCAGCCGCAAGCTACCGATTTTGCGCCCGTTGATTTCGGGGCGGGTAACCAGAATACGGCGCGAAACCACCGGTGCCTGAATGGCTTCCCAGTTCATCTCGACGGGGCGTCCGATGAAGGCTTCGAGGGCGCTTTCGTCCTGCAGCGAGAGAACCACCAGCAACAGGTCGCCCTCTTGCAGCAGCGTGTCGGAGTTGGGAATCATCACCTCGTCGTTGTGCTTGATACGCGACACCACGAAGTTGCGGTCGATGAGCTTGGCGAGGTCGTCGAGCGTTTTACCTACGATGAGTTTGTTTTCTACCTGGTAGGTAACCACGTGGGGCACGAGTTGGCTCGACTGGTTTTCCTCCTCGATTTGCTTATTTTCCTTGTCGAGTTTCACCTTGAAGATGGCCCGAATCACCAGCATCGAGGCGATGATGCCGATTACACCCAGCGGATAAGCGGCGGCATAGCCCAGGGCAATCTCGGGGACTTCGGTGATAGAACCGTCGAACCGCAGCTGCGACAGGGTTTGTTGTGCGGCACCCAGTCCCGGGGTGTTGGTAACGGCACCCGAGAGAATACCCACCATCATGGGCATGCTCACCTGGTCTTCGTTGAGGAAGTAGATGCCGAGCGCCACAGCAATGTTGAGAACTACAATACCCACGGCCAGCATATTGAGGGTGAGCCCGCCTCGCTTGAACGAGGAGAAGAAACTGGGTCCCACTTGCAGACCGATGGAGTAAATAAAGAGAATTAAACCGAACTCCTGTACGAAGTGGAGTATGTTTTTCTCGGCCGAGAAGCCGAAGTGCCCGGCTATCAGCCCGACGAAGAGAACAAACGTAACTCCCAAAGATACTCCGAAGAACTTCAGTTTGCCCAATGCTACTCCCACCGCAATGACAAAGGCGTATAGGATTACGGTATGGGCTACCGATGCGTCATTAAATAGCAGACTTTGTATCCAATCCATTTTAGACAAACAATACTTTTTATTTTTTGTGCAAAGTTAGCAATATTCTCTATAAACAACTCTTGTCGGTATAGTTTTTCTTGTTGCCGAAAAAGGATATGGCGAAAAAAAAGGTCCTGGACATCGCGCCCTGGACCTTCCATCAAGTCAATACACTTTTTATGCTAAGAGCCTTCCTCGGCTATACTCGCGCACAGCGTTCGGAATATTTAGTTAGATTTGTTTTTCACAACACAGTATTCAATTCAATAGTAAGCAGTTGTTTCCTTTTTTCGTATTCCTACATTATGTATTGCTTTTTGAATATAATAGTGCATTAAGGTCTGTTAAGGAGGTTATATGATAGTTCGATACCCGTTTGGCCGGAGGTACCGGGCGCAGATTCAGCCAAGCCGTTTGGCAGCCGATGCCTTGTGCGGGCAACAGGTCGTTGTTGAGCGAATTGCTCACGCACAGTGTCTCTTCGGGGGCAATGTGCAGGGCATCGACCGAGAGTTTGAAAATGGCTTGGTCGGGCTTGTTGAGGTTGACGGCACTCGATTCGATCACGTCGGTAAAGTAGGGGGTGAGCCCGAAGTCTACCAGCATGGCCGGTAGGTTGCCGTACGACTGTGCTACGATACCCAGTCGATATTGCTTGACCAGTTGTTCGAGAATCAATTCGTTTTGTCTCACGTGCATGATGGCCCGATTGTAGCAGAGGGTAGCCAACTGCTGCGGATACTTGCGGGTGCATACGTTGTCGGATAGCAGTCCTTTGTCGATGAGATATTTGATTTGCAGCGAGAGTTTGATGTAGAGCATCTGATATAGATTGAACCCGGGCTCGATGAGATTACATTCCGAAATCTGGGCTTCGGCATATTCGTGGGCACACAGGTAGTCGCTCTTCGATACCGGAATACCGGTCTCCCGATATTTCCGCCAAATGAGGTCGAACCATTCGCATCCCTCGGTGTCGATTGTACCCGAAAAGTTAAACAGAATGCCCTTTATGTCGTGTGTTTGTTCCATATCCTTTTGTTAGAAAACAGTGCAAAGTTACCTTGTGACAGGCCTCTCCACAAGGTCGTTATGTATATATATTTGTTCTAAAAGTCGTATCTGTGAAAATGTCGGCCGGCCCCGTCTGTTTGCTTGTCGAGGGGCGGCAGTCGGGTATTTGTGCACAAAAAATAGGGCCATGGATTCACGAAGGCTGGGGATGTTGCGACATAAAAATCAAGCGGGCTTGTTTTTCTGCCTTCGACTTTCACTATCTTTGCACGGATAAAAGGAAAAAAGATGAAACAACTGGTTATTTTTGATTTGGATGGGACGTTGTTGAACACGATAGCCGACTTGGCTGCGAGTACCAACTATGCTTTGCGGGGTTGTGGCTACCCCGAACATCGGGTAGAGGAGTATCTCTATTTCGTGGGCAACGGCATCACCAAACTGTTCGAACGTGCCTTGCCCGAAGCGGCTCGCACGGCCGAGAATGTGGCTCACATGCGCACTCTCTTTCTCGAATATTATACCGAACACAATACCGACCACACTCGCCCCTACGACGGTATAGCGCGTCTGCTCGATGAGTTGTCGGGCCAAGGTGTAAAGCTGGCGGTGGCTTCGAACAAATATCAGGCGGGTACCGAGAAGCTGGTTGCCCACTACTTTCCCCGTGTGCCGTTTGTAGCCGTACTGGGACAGCGCGAAGGGGTGCCGACGAAACCGGCTCCCGATATTGTCTACGACATCATGCAGCGTGCCGGGGTGGAGAAGGTCGATACGTTGTATGTAGGCGACTCGGACGTAGACATGTGTACCGCCCGTGCAGCCGGGGTAGAGTCGGCCGGGGTAATCTGGGGATTTCGGGGGCGCGACGAGTTGAGCCGGGCCGGTGCTACCCATCTGGTCGATACGCCCGACGATATTCTGCATCTGTGCGGCATCGGGGTGTGAGCCGTAGAAAAAAAAGTAGCAACCTCGCTTCTCAGCGAAATTGCTACATAACCAAAATATATAGAATAGTTAATCGAAAAAAATAGTCTGTAATATTTACATAGGGCGATTAATTAATTGTGATACAAATGTATGTCCGCAGCCGGGCATATCAAAACCATATCGACAAAAGGCTGAAAAATATCGCCTAACCGCCCCTTTTTCCGTTGGAACATTACCTTGTCGATAACCGAAAATTGTCTCTATTTTTTCGGTACGAAGGGTAATTTGCATCCTTGTTTGTTGAGGTAACCCTCCATGTCGTAGTCGAGAGCGATGCGGTAGTAGTCGAGTATGTGGCCGCACCAGTCGTTTTCGGTGGTAGTGCCGCTGCGGTGGCGGTTATACTCCGATATGGTTTGGTCGTATTGCTCGAGGTCGGCGCTCATGTCGTCGGTGCGATAGTGGTTGTGATGTACCACGAGCGAGAGGGGTTGCTTGGGTTTCAGGTCGGGCGATTCGCGGGGAATACCCAGCGTGAGGGCGCAGATGACAAAGGTGCCCTGAGGCAGTTTCAGAATTTCGGCAATCTTCTCGGGATTGGCGGTGCGGGCATATCCCACGCAGCAGCTGCCCAGACCGGCGGCCTGTGCGGCCACTACGGCATTCTGCATGGCCAGGGCGGCGTCGATGATACCCACCATCACCCCGTCGAGCGTGTTTTCGAAGTGGGGGTTGTCTATTCCCTTCTTTTGGGCCAGCACGTCGATTTTGTGGAAATCGGCGCAGAACATCAGCAGCGTGGCGCAGGTTTTGATCTGCTTTTGGTTGGTGATGGCATAGAGCTCCTCCTTGATGGCCTGGTCGTCGATGGCGATGACCGAGAATTGCTGACCGTTGTAACTGGTGGGGGTGTTGGCAATGGCCCGGTAGATAAAGTCGAGAGTCTCGGCCGGTATCTTGTCGTATTCGTAACGGCGTACCGAAGTACGTTTGAGTAAGGTTTCTTCTACTGTTTTCATATCGAATCGTATTTAATGTGAAACAATCGGGTGGGGTTGTTGGTTCTCAACAGGTTGTATCTCGTGCAGTCCGGTCTTGAAGTAGTCGCGCTCGTAGTCTTGCGGGCGCAGGGTCTCACCGTTCCACACGACGATGTCGATGTCGAGCGGAATCTCGCCGCTCAGTTTCGACTGGGGGGTGCGGCCGTGGGCTCGCTCCATCTCCTTGAGGGTATCGTAGAGCACCGGGTATTCGGCCGCAGTGCGGATGCAGGCCACGGCGTTGAGGTAGTTGGGGTGTCGGGGATTTCCGTAAGGGGCCGTCTCGTAAATCGACGACGACCGGGCCACGATGCCCATGGCCCGCAACTCGGCAAAGGCCTGTTCCATCTGTTCCCGTTTATCGGGCGAATTGGAAGCCAAACTGATTAAAGCGGTATTCATGATACATCTTTTAATGAGAGTTGTATGCGTTTGCGTTCGCGGTCTATCCCGATGACCCGTACCCGCACGGGCTGGTGCATCGATACCACCTCGGCGGGGTTGGCGATGTAGCGGTCGGCCATCTGCGAGATGTGTACCAGGCCGTTCTCCTTGATGCCGATGTCGACAAAGCAGCCGAACTGCGTAATGTTGGTGACGATGCCGTTGAGCACCATGCCCTCTTGCAGGTCGTCGATGCTCTTGACTTTGGCGTCGAACTCCATCATCTCGATATAGCGGCGGGGGTCCCGCCCGGGTTTGTCGAGCTCGGCCATGATGTCGGTGAGGGTGGGCATGCCCACGTCGCCCGCGATGTATCGCTTCAGGTCGAGCTGCTTTTTCAGCTCTTTGTTCTCGATGAGTTCGCCTATGGTGCAGCCCAGGTCGGCGGCCATCTGTTCGACGATGGCGTAGCGCTCGGGGTGAACGGCCGAGTTGTCGAGCGGGTTGGCGGCATGAGGTATGCGCAGGAATCCGGCCGACTGCTCAAAGGCCTTGGCTCCCATGCGGGGCACCCGGAGCAGGTCGCTGCGGCTCATAAAGTCGCCGTTGGCTTGGCGGTACTCCACGATATTCTGGGCCAGCTGAGGGCCCAGTCCCGAGATGTAGGTGAGCAGGTGCTTGCTGGCGGTGTTGACGTTGACGCCTACCGAGTTGACGCAATACTCCACCACACGGTCGAGCGACCGCTTCAGCTTCGTCTGGTCCACGTCGTGCTGGTATTGCCCCACGCCTATCGACTTGGGGTCGATCTTCACCAGTTCGGCCAGGGGGTCGATGAGCCGCCGGCCTATCGACACGGCACCTCGCACCGTCACGTCCTGGTCGGGGAACTCCTCGCGGGCCACCTTCGAAGCCGAGTAGATGGAGGCACCGCTTTCGCTCACGACAAAGACCTGTATCTTGCGGTCGTAGCGCAGGTTGGTGACAAACTCTTCGGTCTCGCGTCCGGCGGTACCGTTGCCTATGGCGATGGCTTCAATCTTGTAGCTCTCGACCAGTTGGGTGAGTTTGCGGGCCGCCCCTGCGCGGTCCTGCCGGGGCGGGTGGGGATAGATGGTCTCGTTGTGCAGCAGGTTGCCCTGGGCATCGAGGCAGACCACCTTGCAGCCGGTACGGAATCCGGGGTCGATGGCCAATACCCGTTTCTGCCCCAGCGGAGGGGCCAGCAGCAACTGCTTCACGTTCTCGGCAAAGACGGCGATGGCCGCATCGTCGGCCTTCTCTTTGGACGAGGCGGCAAATTCGCTCTCAATCGAGGGTCGCAACAGTCGTTTGTAGCTGTCGGTCACCGCCTCCCCTACGAGGGTAGAGGCTTCGCCTTCGCCCTTGACAAAGAGGCGTTGCAGGCGAGTGAGAGCCTGTTCGTCGTCGGGGGCAATCGATACCCGCAGGATACCCTCCTTTTCGCCGCGGCGCACGGCCAGAATCTTGTGCGAGGCACATCGCCGCAGCGGTTCGCTCCAGGCAAAGTAGTCGCGGTATTTATCGCCCTCCGTCTCTTTGCCCTTGACCACTTTGGCCGCGATGACACCGCTCTGCTCGAAGCTGCGGCGCACGGTGTTGCGGGCCCGTTCGTTTTCGGCCACCCATTCGGCCATGATGTCGCAGGCTCCCTTGATGGCGCTTTCGGCGTCGGTCACCTCGGCCGTAATGAATCGCGAGGCGCTGGCCTCGATGCGGTCGTTGCGTTGCGACATGATGATTTTGGCCAGCGGTTCGAGACCGCGTTCGCGGGCAATCTCGGCTCGGGTCCGTCGGCGGGGCTTGTAGGGCAGATATATGTCTTCGAGTTCGGTGGCGTTCCAGCACGAGTCGATGCGCTGGCGCAGCTCGTCGGTGAGTTTGCCCTGCTCGTCGATGGTCGATAGTATCGATTCTTTGCGTTTGGCCAGTTCGCACAGTCGGTCATAATCCTCCTTGATGCGGCCTATCTGCACCTCGTCGAGCGAGCCGGTGGCCTCCTTGCGGTATCGGCTGATGAAGGGGATGGTGGCCCCGCCCTCGAGCAGTTCGATGGTTTTGGCTACCTGGGGTTCGGCGATACCCAGCGACTGGGCCAGGATTTTTGGGAACGTTGTATTCATGGTTCTTTCTTTAGCGTGATGACGGTAATCTCGGGGCGGGCGCCTATGCGCATGGGCAGGAAGACGCACCCCATACCCTCGTTGACGTAGAGTTTGTGTCGTCCGTCGGGAGCGGTGTAGAGACCGCTCCATTCGGGGTACATGGGTTCGGCCAGCGAGTATTCAAACCCTTTCCACCCCAACTTCAACTGCATGGCGTGGGTATGGCCCGAGAGGGTGAGGTTGATGTTGCTCTGCGGAATCACCTCGTGGCGCCAGTGCAGCGGGTTGTGCGAGAGCAGTATCTTGAAGGTCGAGTCGTTCAGCGCGGGGTAGGCTTCGGCCAGCCGTCCGTATTGGGGGAAGGGGGGCATGCCCCAGTTTTCGACCCCGATGAGGGCGATGCTGTCGTTGCCGCGGTGCAGCCATACCGACCGGTTGTTGAGCATGTGCCACCCCATGCGGCCCTCGTCGGCGATGAGCTGTTGCAGGGTTTTCTCCTGTTCGGCAGGCGAGCTCCAGTGATAGTAGTCACCATAGTCGTGGTTGCCCAGTACCGAGTAGACTCCGTCGGTAGCCGAGAGCCGCGAGAGCTCAGGCATGTAGCGGGGCAGTTCGCCGCCCTGCCGGTTCACCAGGTCGCCGGTGAAGACGATGAGGTCGGGGTGCAGGCTGTCGATGTCGGCCACCCATCGGGGCAGGTATCGCCCGGCCGAGCCGAGGGTCTCGATGTGGAGGTCGGAGAATTGTACGATGCGGTATCCGTCGAAGGCCTCGGGCAGGCGGTCGAAGGTGACGGTACGGTAGTTGTATACCGGGTGCTGGCGGGCATAGAAGGCTCCGTAGAGCATGCTCGCCATGACGTAGAACGACAGCACGAGTCCCACGAAGTGGCCCCAGCGTCCCCGCCGTTTGTGCCACAGGCGGGGCAGGTAGTCGAACAGCGAACAGATAGAGTAGAACCATTTGGGCATGTAGACGAGGAAGAAGGCGTAGAATGTCCACATGGCTACGTTGATGTCGAGTCTGCCTTTGAATTTGATCTGGAAGAGTACCGCCAGGAGTACGGCTACGAGAACGAGGACTGTGACAGCCCACCAAAGCACCTTGACCCACCGCGATTTGTGCCGCAGGTTCCGCCCGTAGATGTAGGCATCGGCGGCAAGGGCCAGGAGCGGGAACAGAATGAGAAGAAGAGGTAACCGCATAGATTTTGTTTTGAGTTTGAGAAGAAAAACGATGAGCCGTTTTGTACGGAAACCGCTCATCGTTTTGTCTTATACGTCTTTCGTCAGGCTTCCTGACCGGTTGCCATCAACTTGTTCTTCAGCGGATTGGCATACATCAGCAGGATGCACCGTTCGAGAAACTCCCGATTCTTTTCGTCGTCCGAGTCGGGTATCTTGGCCAGTTGCGAGTGCAGGTAGTTGGTAAAGGTGAGCGACTCTTTGCGAGTGTAGCGGTCGGCAAACCGGTTGGTGCCGTTGAGCATGTCGTAGGCGACGTAGTTGCCGGGGTAAATCATGTAGCCCGAGTGGATGCCCTTGTCGATGATTTTGAGTATCCGGGCCAGAATTTCCGATTTTTCCTCGAGATGCGAGAGCTTGTCGAGCTCGTCGTTGATGCAGGGCGATATTTCGAAATGAACGCGGCCTTTGTAGCCGAGCAGCCCGATTTCCATGCTGTGCAGGTCGTCTTCTTGCGACTTCTTGAAGTCGGGGTTGTCGCGTTTGAGCAGGAACTCTTGGGCCTTGAGGTAGTCGCACGGGTCGTATTCGTAAGAGATGGATACGGGTACGAGGTTTATCTCCTTCAGGTTGTCGATGAGGTTGCCGTTGCCGGCCAATCCCAACATCTTGATGAGCGACTCCTGCGTGCGGTCGTCCGAGTCTTTAGACCGGCCTTCGCGTTGGGCAATCCAGACCGACTCCTTCTTCTGGGTGATGGCAAAGTGGATATACCCCGAGAGTTGCCGGGCCGCTTCGAGCATCTGTCGTACCCCCACGTCGCGTTTCACGATAAAGCTTTTGTTGAGCCGCACCAGGTCGGATATCCAGTCGAAGATGAGCAGATTGTTTCCGATGGCGATTTCGCTGGTGTTGAAGCCATGGCGAATGAGCAGCAGGTTGAGCAACGAGGCATCGAGAATGATGTCGCGGTGGTTCGACATGTAGGTATAGTTCTTGGTCTTTTCGAGCAGGTCGAAGTTCTTCTCGGAGAGACTTTTGGTCGTCTTCTTGGTGAGCACTTCGAGAAAGGCGCGCATGACGAGCAGTTGAAAATCTTTCTTGTTGTCGAGCGAGAGCAGTTGCTGGCACAATACGTCGTAGTTGACATCGCGCAGCACGTAGCGCACGGCGTGTTCGAATTTTGGTTCTTTGACCAAGACTTTCATCTTGTCGTGGAATTCGCGGTCGTAAAACGGCCTGATATCGTCAAATTCTTTTGGGCATTCCATAACTCTTGTTTTTAAGGTATAGAACCGTCTTTTATTGATTGGTAGTTCTTTTTCTCTGGGTTTATAATATCTCCTATATATCTCGATTGGCGGTGTAGTTGCGCCATTTGTCAAACAACTGAGTCATATCCTGAGGAATAGGCGAGTCGAAAAACATCTCTTCTCCTGTGACGGGATGTTTGAAGCCGAGTGTCTTGGCGTGCAGTGCCTGTCGGGGGCAGATGTCGAAACAGTTCTGAACAAACTGTTTGTATTTGGAGAAGGTTGTCCCCTTGAGTATCTGGTCTCCGCCATAGCGCTCGTCGTTGAAAAGCGTGTGGCCTATGTATTTCATGTGTACTCTGATTTGGTGTGTGCGCCCGGTCTCGAGTCGGCATTCGACAATCGAGACATACCCCAGACGCTCCAGGGTTCGGTAATGGGTGACGGCGTGTTTGCCCTGATCGCCGTCGGGGAATACGGTCATTTGCAGCCGGTCCTTGAGGCTGCGGCCTATGTTGCCCTCGATGGTACCCTCGTCTTGTTCCATCAATCCCCACACCAGCGCCACATATTTGCGCTGGGTGGTTTTGTGGAAGAACTGCAGTCCCAGGTTGGTCTTGGCCTCGGGAGTCTTGGCGATGACCAGCAGACCCGAGGTGTCTTTGTCGATGCGGTGTACCAGTCCCAGCCGGGGGTCGTTTACGTCGTAGTTGGGGGTGTTGCGGAAGTAGTAGGCCAGGGCGTTTACCAGCGTACCGCTGTAATTGCCATGCCCGGGATGCACCACCAGTCCGGCCGGCTTGTTCACCACCAGCACGGCATCGTCTTCGTAGACGACGTCGAGGGGAATATCCTGAGGTATGATTTCAAATTCGTAGCGGGGGCGGTCCATGACGACCGAAACGACATCGAGCGGCTTCACCCGGTAGTTCGACTTGACGGGCTTGCCGTTGACCAGTATGCAGCCGGCCTCGGCAGCCTGTTGCACCCGGTTGCGCGACGAGTTTTCGAGGCGGGCCACCAGAAATTTGTCTACCCGCAGCAGGCTCTGCCCCTTGTCGGCAACAAACCGAAAGTGCTCGTAAAGCTCCCGTTCACCCTCTTCGGCAACGATTTTATCGTCGGCTTCTATGTCTTCGTCGCAAAAGTTCATTCTTGTCGCATCGTCTGTTTAGTTAAACCAACTTTCATCGGTCAGCGATTCGGTATCCATGGCTTGTGGAGCCTCTTCGTCGGTGGTCGAGTCGGTGTAGACTTCGGGTACACCGTTACCCACGAGCAGTGTCAATGAGCTGCCGGCGGGTACTTTGTCGCCGGCTTGCAAGGTTTCGCCTTGATATTGTAGCCCCATGACCAAATCGGGGTACTCCGATGGAACCTCCTGGATGCGTACGTCGTTCAGGCCCCGGCTCTCCAGCAGCGAAAGCGCCTGGCGCATCGACATGTCGACCACTTTGGGGCAGGTAATCATGCGCGGGGAGTAGGCGTTTATCGAGATGTAGACGATACGTCCCTCCTTCACTTTGCTGCCGCCGGCCGGAGTCTGCTCTACGACCGTGCCGGGCACGGCTTCGTCGATAAACAGCGAGTCGATGATGTCGTATCTGAAGCCTTCCCGGTCGAGTATGCGCAGGGCATCGGGCAAGGCCATGGCCTTTACGTCGGGCACGAGCACGGCTTTCCCGTGTCGTGTATATAGTTTCAGCCCGTAGAGGGTGATTCCGATTAACAGAAAAAAGACGATAACCATCTGTACTAATGTTTTGATTATCGGGTGCTTTTTGAAAAATTCGATCAATTTTCCCATCATTGCTTAGGCGTATAACTGTTCTAAGGTTTCACAAAGATAGGGAAAATCGTTTGCAATAGGTGTTAACTTAATTATTTTTATGAGAAAAAGATTTTGTGAGCCGGGCTTACTTTCTTTTTGCCGACAGGGTCGCCGCCGTTGCTTATCTACCTGTGGACGCCGCATGAATAGACTATTTTAACATTTATAACTTAAATAATCTGTTACACCTTGGCTGGTTGGCGAGAATGCGTTACTTTTGCAGAAAAATAATAGCTTCTGATAAACTATGAAAAGAAGTAATCTGGTAGTGATTATTATTGCCGTGTTGGCTGTCGCTCTGATAGGGACAGGTATTTTCATCTATATACAGCACAAACAGATGTCCGACTTCAAGGAGCAGGTCGAGATTGACAAGCAGCGTAGCGAACTCGAGAAGGAGTATAGCGACCTGGCTGCCCAATACGACCAGTTCGAGGGGCAAAAGATGATGTTCAACAACGACTCGCTCATCGAGAAACTCGATGCCGAGAAGGTGAAGGTACAGCGCCTGCTCGAAGAGTTGCGCACGGTGAAAAATACCAGTTCGGCCCGTATCGAGGAGCTGAAGAAAGAGCTGGCTACCCTGCGCGGTATCATGCGCCACTATGTGATGCAGATCGACTCGCTCAACGTCGCCAACAAGCAGCTGCGCGAAGAGAATGCCCAGGTGACCCGCCGCTATCGCGAGGTATCGGCTACGGCCGACCAGCTGAAACAGGAGCGTGAGGAACTCACCGAGAAGGTGACGCTGGCCTCGAAGCTCGATGCCGTGGGCGTGGTGGTTACCCCCATCGACTCGCGGGGCAAGGTGGCCAAGCGCATCAAAAAGACCGACAAGATAAAGATTACCTTCTCCATAGCCAAGAACGTGACGGCCGAGGTGGGCGAGAAGTATATCTATGCCCGCATCGTGAAACCCGACGGCGACGTGCTGGTCAAGGACCGGGCCGACGTCTTCCCCTTCGAAGATCGCGAAATCAACTATTCGTGCCGCAAGCTCATCGAGTTTACCGGCGATGAATTGAACGATGTGACCATGTACTGGGCGGTCGAGGAGTTCCTCTATCCGGGTGAGTATCGGGTCGACATCTTTGCCGACAACTACAAGATAGGCACCCGCTCGTTTACCCTGAAAGAGTGAGTCGGGCACCTTCGTGGCCTGCTGTCGACGGGGTGGGGTGAGACTCTTAAAAAAAAGTAAAAATAGAAAACAAACTCATCAAATATTTGTTTAATGCTAAACTCGGCGTATTTTTGCGGGGTAATGCCGAGGGCATTATTTTTTTAAGATATAAAATTGTTTAGGCAACTATAAGCATGGCAAGTATTAACCCTGCAACGTGTAAAAGGTAAAAAGATATGAGAATCAACCGAACTTTAGGGGCGGGAAGAGTGCTGGTCGCCCTCTTTCTACTCTCTTTCCTGGCCGCTTCGGCGCAACAGCCCGTGTCGCTCGACTCGTGCCGCCGCATGGCTTTGAAGAACAACAAGCAACTGCGCATTGCCGAGGAGAAGGTCAAGGGTGCAGGCTATACCAAGAAGTCGGCTCGGGGAGCCTATTTCCCGGGAATCGATTTCAGCGGTACCTATATGTATAACCAGAAATCCATCTCGCTGCTCGAGGAGGATCAGTATCTGCCCACCAAGAGCTTCGACCTGGCTACTCAGGAGTATAAATATAATGTGGTGACCAACCCGATGACGGGTGAGCCCATCTTGAACAACGGGCAGCCCATTCCCCAGACCGTAGCGCTCATCCCGAAAGAGGCTTTCGAGTTCGATGTGCACAATGTCTACGTCGGTCTGGTTACCCTCACGCAGCCCATCTTCATGGGCGGTAAAATCAAGGCGTTGAACGACATCGCCAGCTATGCCGAAAAACTGGCCGTCACGCAGCGCAACACGGCCGAGAAGGAGATTGTCTATCAAACCGACGAGGCCTACTGGCAGGTGGTATCGCTTGTGCATAAAAAGCGGTTGGCCGAGAGCTACACCGCCCTGCTCGACACCCTCAACCGCCACGTGCAGGATATGATCGAGGAGGGGGTAGCTACCCAGTCCGACGGCCTCACGGTAGCCGTGCGGCTCAATGCCGCGCAGATTACGCTGGCCAAAGTCGACAACGGCCTGGCCCTGTCGCGCATGGCGCTGGCCCAGATTTGCGGGTTGCCGGTAAACTCGGTATTTACGCTCGAGGACGAGTCGCTCGAGCGGGTAGAGCCGCAGGAGCAACCGCTCGCCTACGATATGGACGAGGTGTTTAGGAACCGCAACGAGGTTCTCAGTCTCGACTATGCCGCCAAGATTTACGAGAAGAAGAAAAACCTGGCCCTCTCCGACATGTTGCCCAAGCTGGCGCTGGTCGGCACCTACTCGTTCTCCAATCCCAACGCCTTCAATGGTTTCAAGAACGAGTTTAACGGCATGTTCAGCGTGGGGGTTATGCTCAACATTCCCATCTTGCACTGGGGGCAGAACTACAACAAGATACGGGCGGCCAAGAGCGAGGCTGTCGTAGCCAAGCTGCAACTGGCCGACACGAAAGAGAAAATCGAGTTGCAGGTCAACCAGGCCGCCTTCAAGGCTTCGGAGGCTTACCGCACCTACCGCATGGCGGTGAAGAATCTCGAGAAAGCCGACGAAAACCTGCGCAATGCCCAGGTGGGTTTTGAAGAGGGTGTGCTTACCACGACCAACGTGCTCGAGGCCCAGACTGCCTGGCTCGAAGCCCAGTCGGAGAAAATCGATGCCGAAATCGACACCCGCCTGTGCGAGGTCTACCTGGCCAAGGCTTTGGGAACCATGAGATATTGAAAAAGAAAATAAAAAAATAGCAAAACAAGATTTACGATGGAAAATCTAAAAGAAAAGAAAGAACGCAGTTTGGTCGTTGGACTCATTGCTTTGATTGTCATTATCGTTGTTTTGGCCTTGATCGGATTGTTCCTGCTCAAACCCGAACCCCAGATTATCCAGGGGCAGGCCGAAGCTACCCAGGTGCGGGTATCGGGCAAACTGCCCGGGCGCGTGGTCGAGTTTATGGTCGAGGAGGGACAGCATGTGAAGGCCGGCGATACGCTGGTGCACATACACTCGTCGCTCGTCGAGGCCAAGCTCTCGCAAGCCGAGGCCATGGAGTCGGTGGCTCAAGCCCAGAACAAGAAGGTCGACAAGGGTACCCGCATCGAGTTGCTCAACTCGGCCTACGACATGTGGCAGCAGGCTCAAGCCGGTCTTACGATAGCCAAGAAGACCTATGACCGCATGGAGTCGCTGTATAAAAAAGGTGTCATTTCGGCACAGAAGCGCGACGAGGCCGAAGCCTCGTACAAGGCGATGGTCGCTACCGAGAGTGCCGCCCGCTCGCAATACGAGATGGCCAAGGCCGGAGCACAGGTCGAAGACAAGGCTGCTGCCGCTGCCATGGTTGCTGCCGCCCGAGGTAGTGTGGCCGAAGTGGAGTCGATACTCGACGACTCTTACCTGACGGCTCCCACCGATGGCGAAATCTCCGACATATTCCCCAACGTGGGCGAGCTGGTGAGCCTGGGAGCTCCTATTATGAATGTGTTGAAACTCGACGACATGTGGGTTTCGTTCAACGTGCGCGAAGACCTGCTGAAGGACCTCACGATGGGGGCCGAGGTGCGTGCCGTCATTCCCGCACTCGGCAACAAGGAGGTTACTCTCAAGGTATTCTACATTCGCGACATGGGCTCCTATGCCGTATGGCGGGCCACCAAGGTGACGGGGCAGTACGATGCCAAGACCTTCGAGGTGAAGGCTCGTCCCGTAGAACCGGTCGAGAACCTGCGTCCGGGCATGTCGGTACTGTTGAAACGCAATAAGTAAGCCGGATTCCGGCACACGTTTAACGTCGGGAGATTGTTATATGACAGAACAAACGGAAAATAGAACAGGCTTGTGGGCAAGCATCGTCAGGGAGATGCGGCAGCTCGTGTCGCGCCCCATCTATGTGCTGTGCATGGTGGTGGCTCCGCTGTTTTGCTGCCTCTTCATGTTCTCCCTGATGCACGAAGGGCTGCCCCACAAGATACCGGTGGCCATTGTCGACCAGGACCACTCCAACTCGTCGCAAGACTTCACCCAGCAGTTGGGTGCTCTGGAGTCGGTCGACGTGCTCTACAAGCTCAACAGCTTTACCGAGGCCCGCGAGTTGATGCAGTCGGGCGACATCTTCGGCTTCCTCATGATTCCCGAGGGGTTCGAGGCCAAGGCTACGGCCGGACGTCAGCCCGAGATTTCGTTCTACACCAACAACGCCTATTACATACCCGCTTCGCTGCTCTACAAGAGTTTCAAGACCATGTCGGTGTTGGCCTCGGGGGCGGTCGTGCGGCAGGTGCTGCTCGCTACCGGGGTAGAGGAGTCGCAGATTATGGCCAAGTTGCAGCCCATTGCCACCGATATGCACGCACTGGGCAACCCGTGGATCAGCTATTCGGTCTACCTCAACAACTCGTTCCTGCCCGGTCTGCTGCAGTTGATGATTCTGCTGGTGACGGTCTTCAGCATCGGGTCCGAAATCAAACGCTCCACCGCTCGCGAGTGGCTGCGCACGGCCGACGACTCGATTATCGTCGCCATTACCGGCAAGCTGGTGCCCCAGACCATCATCTTCTTTGCCATGGGGCTCCTCTATCTGGCCCTGCTGTACGGCTACCTGCACTTCCCCATGCAGGGGAATATCTGGCACATGATTGCAGCCATGTTGCTGCTGGTGGTATCGACCCAGAGCTTTGCCGTCATCATCATGAGCATAGCCCCCTCGTTGCGCATCGGGTTGAGTGCCGCCGGTCTGGTGGGGGTCTTGTCGCTCTCCATTGCCGGCTTCTCGTTCCCGGTACCGGCCATGTATCTGCCTTTCCAGGCCATATCGTATGTGTTGCCCGTGCGCCATTACTTCTTGATTTATGTCGACCAGGCACTCAACGGCATACCGCTCTACTATTCGCGTTGGCACTATGTGGCGCTCATTCTCTTTGCCGTAGCGTCGACCCCGTTGTTGCCCCGGCTCAAAAAGGCCCTCATGCGGCAGGTATATGTACCGTGATGTAAAAAACAGATTGCTATGAAATTTTTCCACTCCATAAGAATAGGATTGGCCGACATCTACTACATCTGGCGGCGGGAGTACCGTGCCGTCTTCCAGGATTTCGGGGTTATCCTCTTTTTCTTTGCCTTGCCCTTTGTCTATCCCATCGTCTATGCTGCGGTTTATAATCCCGAGGTGGTACGCGATGTACCTATGGTGGTGGTCGACAATGCCCGCACCCCGTTGAGTCGGGAGTTGGCTCGCGAGATGGATGCCACGCCGAACGCCCGTATCGTCTCCTACTGTGCCAACATGGATGAGGCCAAGCGCATGATGCACGAGAAGAACTGCTACGGTATCTTGTTTATCCCGAGCGACTTCAGCCAGAAGATCGAACGGGGCGAGCAGAGTGTCGTATCGTTCTATTCCGATATGAGTATCCTGCTCAATTACAAAGGATTCCTCATTGCACTCACCGATGTGACCATGAATCTGGGCGGCCGGTTGCAAACCCAGTCGTTGGGCGGTGCCACGCAAGAGCAGATCAACGTAGCCACTCAGCCCATTCCCTACGTCTCGGTCAACCTCTACAACCCCGAGTCGGGTCTGGCCTCTTTCCTGCTGCCCGCCATCCTGATACTCATCCTGCAGCAGAGTCTTATTCTGGGTATCGGCATGCTGGCCGGGGGAATCTACGAGCACCATCAGCTGCACCTCTTTTACAGCGGACGCGAGCACATGCACAACAACGTGCTGCATCTGGTCATAGGCAAAGCCTTGTGCTACTTCAGCCTCTATGTGTTGTGTACGGCCTACATTCTGCACTTCATACCGTGGCTGTTCAAGTTCCCGCAGATAGGCAGTCAGGTCGAAATCTATTCGTTTGCCGTGCCCTTCCTGCTCTCGTCGATATTCTTCGGCATGACCCTCTCGGTCTTTGTGCGTGAGCGCGAGAGCTCGTTCCTGCTCTTTGTCTTCACCTCGGTCATCTTCCTCTTCATTTCGGGTATCACCTGGCCGCGCTACGCCATGCCCGAGTATTGGCAGTGGCTGGGGGCCATCATACCGTCGACCTGGGGTATCGAGGGTTTTGTGCGCATGAACACGGCCGGGGCCGGTATCTACGATGTGCGGCATGCCTACACGATGCTGTGGATACTCACAGGAGTCTATTTCGTTACTACCTGTCTGGTCTATCGGTACCAGATATGGAAAGACAAGAAGCGGGGCCATTCGGGTGTACTCGAATCGGAATAACTCGCTTGGCGAAAGTAATCTTATTACGGCAGGCTGGCTTCTCTGGCAGAAGTCGGCCCGCTGATTTTTTATAAAAATGGACGGTTCTTAAGCAGATTTTGATAAATTATCATTACCTTTATCGCCCTTTTCCAAAAACAAGAAAACTTAAATAAACAGTTTATGAATCGTATTTCACACAATCGTTTCGGGCTTGCCTTGGCAGCCTGCCTGTTTTCTCTCTCGTTGTGGGCCGAAGTGCCTGCCGGATATTACGACGCAGCCGTCGGCAAGAGTGGCGAAGAGTTACAGAAGAGCTTGTCGACCATCATCAACAACGCGACCGATGTGGGGTACAGCGGTTTGTGGGATCTTTACCGTACGACCGACAAGCGTCCCGACGGGAAGGTGTGGGATATGTATTCCGATGTAACCGATTTTGTATTTGGAACCGATCAGTGTGGTACCTATTCGAGCGAAGGCGACTGCTACAACCGGGAGCACTCGGTACCCAAGAGCTGGTTTAGCGAACAGTCGCCCATGAAGTCTGATGTGTGGCATGTCTATCCCACCGATGGCAAGGTGAACGGTATGCGCAGCAACAATCCCTTTGGCGAGGTTGGCTCGGGTGCTTCGAGTTCGAAAAACGGTTTCTCCAAGTGGGGCAAGTGTGTAACGCCCGGATATTCCGGTACGGTGTTCGAACCCAACGACGAGTATAAAGGCGACTTTGCCCGTACCTATTTCTATTTTGCTACGCGCTATCAAAACCGTATCAACAACTGGGGCGGTATCTTCGTGTCGTCCTATCCGCATATCGTACAGTGGCAGCTCGACATGCTGCTCCGTTGGAACGAGATGGATCCCGTGAGCCAGAAGGAGATTGACCGCAACGAGGCCGTGTATGCGTCGAAGCAGGGCAACCGCAACCCCTTCATCGATTATCCCGAACTGGTCGATTTGATTTTCGGCGACCGTCGTAACGAGCCTTTCTCGCCTGCGGGACAAAACTCGCCCTATATCGAGGCTCCTCAAGGAGGATCGACTATCGACCTGGGCATTGCTTCGGTCAATGTATCCGACCCCGTCACCATGCAGATTCAGGTGAAGGGCCGCAATATCGAGGGTGAAGTGTCGCTCGAGATTGGCGGAACCGACAGCGAGTGCTTCTCGGTCAATCCCCGTACCCTCACGGCCGATGCCGTCAACAACGGAGCTACGGTCGAACTCTCTTACCACTCTACGGTAGTAGGCTCGCATCGGGCTACGCTCGACATCACGGGTGGAGGCATCTCGTCGGCTGTGGTAGTCAACCTCACCGGTCAGGCCATCGACGACTTTGTGGCTCTGCCGGCCAAGGAGATAGGCAAGACCTCGTTTGTGGCCGCCTGGACTCCCAAGTCCGAGGCTACCGACTATGAACTGAATGTGTGGTACGACGACTATTCGTCGAGTTCGCCCGAGAAAGAGATATTGAATACCGTATTCTCGTCGAAACCCGATACCTGGACATACGAAGGGTATACGGCTGTCGAGAATGGAATGCTTCGTTTGGGTTCGGGTAGCAACGATGGCAGTGCCACCTCGCCTGCCATGGATCTCTCGGCTGGTGATGCCTCGATAACGGTAGTAGCCGAGCCTTATCACAACGACCAGTCGGTAATCTATGTTTCGGTCGATGGGCAGGAGATCGGCCAGATTACCCTCGACGGGACTACCACCACGACTATTCCCGTGAAGGAAGGCACTGCCGCTTCGACCATCACCCTGATGGCCGAGAGCGACCACCGGGCCTACCTGCACAGTGTGGTGGTGAAGAGCGGTGGCGGATTTACACCGGTTACTCTCGACGGCTATCCTCGTCGCGTGGGTAATGTGACCGAATACGAGGTGACCGACCTCACCCCGGCCGTACAGTATCACTACACCGTTACCCCCTATGTGGGCGACGAGGCACAGACAGTCTCCAACACCGTATCGGTAGCCACGTGGTCGGCTGCCGTCGACGAGGTAGCCAGCGACCATATCCTTATCTATACCTCGGGTACGACGCTGTATATCCTCAATGCCCCCATGAATGCGGTAGCCCAATGGTACACGATGGACGGCCGTCTGTGTGGCTCGCGCGTGCTGCACGGCGAGGAGACCGAATGGGAGTTGCCCGAGGGGCTCTTCATCGTGCGGGTGGTATCGCGTACCATGCAGAGCACGGTGCGGGTACGTAGCGCTCAATAAAAACGAATTGAAACAGGGGAGAGCTTCAAGCTCTCCCGCTTTCCTTAATTTTAATCTTGACAGCCATGAAAAATAGAAAATTTATCCAGATAATTTTAGTGGCAATGGCAATCTTCTCCCTCGGGCCTTACCTGAGGGCCGAGGTGCCTGCCGGCTATTATTATGCCGCCGACGGCAAGAGTGGAGCCGAGTTGAAAACCGCCTTGCACCAGATAGTGAGTGCCATGCACACCCTCGACTATGGCAGTGGCGAGGGGGCTACCTGGGAGGGCTTCTCGCGCACCGACCGCCTCGACGACGGCCGTGTGTGGGACCGTTACTCCTCCGAGGTGCGCTATTTCGATGGCTACAAGGCGGTCGACGGCATGCATATCGAGCACTCATTCCCCAAGAGTTGGTGGGGTGCCTACGAGAACAACGCCTACCGCGACCTGCATCACCTCTATCCGGCCGACGGCTCGGCCAACTCGTCGAAGAATAACTTGCCGCTGGGCGAGGTTACGGGTACTCCGGGCTTCGACAACGGCGTTTCCAAAATCGGGTATAACGGTTTCGGTACCGACTATACCGACCGCTGTTTCGAACCGGCCGACGAGTACAAGGGCGACTTTGCCCGGGCCTACCTCTATGTGGTCACGGCCTACGAAAATCTGTATGACTATTGGCAATCGCCCATGGTCGACAACAATACCTATCCGGTGTGGAAGAATTGGGCCCGCAACCTCTTGCTCGAGTGGCACCGGCAGGACCCGCCGAGCGAACGTGAGATGGCTCGCAACGACTCGGTCTATACCATACAGGGCAATCGCAACCCTTATATCGATTACCCCGACCTGGTCGAATATGTGTGGGGCGACCACGTGGGCCAGGCTTACGCTTTCCCCGAAGAGACGGCCCCCTTCCTGGCGATGCCCCGCTACGGCGAGTCGGTCGACATGGGGGTGATTCTGGCGGGCGACAGCCGCTCGGCACAGCTCGAGATTCTGGGCGACAACCTCACCTCTGCCTTAAGTATCGCTTGGACTCAAGGCAATATATTCTCTTTGTCGGCCACGACACTTTCGCCGCAACAGGTGAGCGACGGGTATAGCCTCGAAATCGCCTGCGACCGTCCGGTACAGGGCGAATATCGCGACACCTTGACCATCGTGGGTGGAGGTCTCGAGCGGCAATATCGCATCCCTGTACGGCTGATTGTGGTACCCTCGTTCATCGTTACTGGTGCTACCGACATCACGGCATCCGAAGCTACGGTGCAATGGGTCAACTACCCCTCGGCTACCGACTACCGGGTATCGCTCTGGCGGGGCAATACATCTGCCGGCGATCTCATCATCTCGGCCTATGTCGAGGGCTCGAGCTACAACAAGGCCATCGAACTCTACAACGGCACGGGCGCTCCCGTTGACCTCTCGGCATACAGCCTGCGCATCGAGTCGAACGGCGGCGGCAGTTTCTACAACGATACCCCGCTGGGCAATGCCGTATTGCAGAATGGCGAGACCTGGTTGCTGCTGAACGAGCAGTCGACCGACGCCACGCTCCGCGCCAAGGCTTCGCAGATGATTCCCGGCGGAGAAGATTCGCCGCTCAATTTCAACGGCAACGACGCTGTGGCACTCTGCCGCAACGGCATCATCATCGACGTGGTAGGTTTTGCTGGCGAAATAGCCTATTGGGGACAGGACAAGACCCTCTATCGCCAATCCCGCGTTACGCACCCCTCGGCCGTATACGACCCGAGCGAATGGACCGAAGCACCCAAAGACGACTTTTCGCAACTGGGCAGCTTTGCGATGCAGTTCGATGCAGAGCGCGAATACATCTGTGACGGAGAGTCGGCCGGCCTCGGTCTGGAATATCGTTTCACCGGACTCCGACCGTTGACGCGCTACACCTATCGGGTCGATGCCGTCACCCCCTCCGCTACCGTTGCTGCGGCATATAGCATGCAGTTTGTTACCGATTCTCTCGAGACGCCCCAACTGCTCGATGCCTCCGAAGTGACCGATACCTCCTTCCGCATCAACTGGGAAGAGGTGCAGGCCGCCGACGACTACGAGGTGCTTTGCTTTACGCAGAGTGGCGAGCAGCACACCGTGACCGAAGGTTTCGACAACGTGGGCTCCAAGGGCGAACCTTTGCCCGACGGCTGGAGCGGCAATGCGAGCGGCAACTACACCTCGGCGGCCAGCAGTGGCCAGTCGGCACCCTCGGTAGCCCTGAAGGCAACGGGCGAATACCTGTGTACCCCCACCTATCCTCAGGGCATCGTCTCCTTCTCGTTCATGTACCGCTTCGCCTCGTCGGGTTCCGGCTCCTATGTGGTGGTCGAGAAACAGGTGGGCGGCAACTGGGCGTCGGTCGATACCCTGCGCTACGTCAATACGTCGAAATATTATCCGAGCTACACCTTCTCGATTGACGAGGGGGTAACGGCCATGAAGATAACCTATGCCCACAAGGCAACCGGCAACGTGGCTATCGACGATGCCACGATTGTCTATGGCGACTATCTCAATACCGTCCACACGCAGGAGCGGATAGGGCAGGTCACCTCGTATGTGGTTCACGATCTCGAGCCGTTGAGCGAGTATCACTATCAGGTGCGGGCTCTTTGCGACGATGTGGTTTCGCCCTGGTCGCCGGTGCAGAGGGTAACGACGGCCGAATTCTCGGGCATGGCCCGACCTCAGGCCGATACCCCGCGAGTCTATGCCGCCGACGGTCGGGTGGTTGTCTCCGGTCTATCGGGCCGTGGGCAGGTTACCGTATACAATCTGTCGGGGCAGCTTCTCTATTCCGGTTCCGTAGATGACCGTGGCGAGATAGTTGTCGGATTGAATCGAGGCATCTATTTGGTGCGCGTGGTCGACTGCAATCAAATATACAATTATAAGGTCGGTTTGTAAAATGCAGACCAATAGGTGATTGATGGCATCCTCGAAAATTTTTTAGAAAAAAGTCGTCAAAAAATTTGGAGGGAATATATAAAAACGCCTACCTTTGCATCGCTTTTCGAAAGAACACCGGGTCAACCGGAGCGAAAACGGAGGCACAGTTCATTGACAAGACTGAAAAGAAGCAAGTGTAGTACAAGAGAAAAGAGAGAACGAAGTCAATTCGGCCA
>NZ_JANRHM010000012.1:0-98547 GCF_024733785.1 Barnesiella sp. ET7 | reverse complement strand
TGTAGTCCTGTCCATAATCAATGCCTGATGACGGAGGTGATTCAGAAGGATATGCCTCCGTTGACAGTTCCCTGGGACTCCCATCCTATGATCTCCACTCCGTCCATTCTGATGTCCGAAGAAATCTCAAGCCGCACCGTCAGCATTTTGCCTCCTTCAAGCTGACTGAGCGCCTGACCGTCCCCGGTGGTGTCCGGAAGAGTGAACGTCTTTTTCATACCCTGGAAAGAGACCTCTACAGTGACATCGTCTTTCTGCTGCGGAATCAGCATATATGACACGGAATTCCCCTTCTTTTCCATGTATCTTGCCGGACGGGCAGCAGAGCCTGATTCAACTTCGCCCTTGCGCAGATCCACCGTGCATGAGGACATCGCATTGACGGATGTGGCTACCTGCGAAAGATCGGAATCGGAATAAGTGCCGTCAGACACATATTCTATGGCAAGCCTGTGGAAAGCATGAGAGAATTTCAGCTCCACCGCCGACGCCTGGTACGCCACCGGAACAGCCTTGGCAAGCAGAAGATCCGTCTCGCCGTCTGCCGGCATGTCAAAACGGGAACTGCCGTCTGAAACGGCATCCTGATCAGGATAACATCCTGAAAAATACACCGTACCGGAATTATCCGGAAGCTCCAAATCCGACCAGAAAAGTTCCGTTTCTCCCACCGTATAGATCTCGCTTATATCATCAAAGCCCTCTCCTGAAACCGTAAGCCGGAACATGTCTCCGCTTACGAAATTTCCGGAGCCGTCCTGTCCGAGCTGAGGCGACTTCACAATGGGGCCTACGGCAGTCCTTATGTCGATTTTTCCCGTCACTTCATCGCTGCCGCCGTCCCCGCCGGGAAGGACGGATCTGTCGCATGAGACAGCCGCCAGCAGAATCGCCGCAGCATATAGAAAAAATTTATAACTCTTCATAATCATCATAATATCTATGTCAAATAAAATGTCTGCAATCCTGCCGGGCACTGCCCGACATCATTTTTCAGCTTCAGTCGTCTGTGCGCACTTCCGGAAAGGCGTTCCGCCATACGTCACGCATAAGATCCATCGTAGTCACTCCGACTATCGCATACGATGTACCCTCCCCGATCAATATCTTGAATCCGCTGCCCTCATTGTAGGTGATCTTCTTGCGGATCAGGCGATGCCTCTGGAACGGAGTGCTGCTGCCTGTGACCTGAAAATTATAATAGTCGTTGTTGTCGACATAATATACGGCCGAGATATATCCTTCATCATCGAATTCGACACCATAGAGAGCCATGACATGCGTCAGTCCGTGTGAGCGTATGAATCCGAGTCCGCGGTCATTCTCAAGGGCGTCTTTTATGAGCTCGTTGAACGTTTCCTTGCTGAAGCCCCCGAAAGAGTCGGCTATCTTCATTCCCTTGAAAACCTCCGTAAAATAGCCTCCGAAGGCATCGTCGTCGAAAGTGTCGTTTAGACCCAATCCGGGAGTGTGGTTGATGAACCAGTTGATGCCGTCCCTCGCATCCCCTCCGCGGTTACGGCTTGCCTCCCTGAAGAAATTGAATATCTCGCTTTTTTCAGTGCCAGAAAATTCAGATGAAGGGCGCGGATATTTCGGGCACACATCTCCATATTTACGGTCATACGCGGCAATATAGTCGCTGTTGATGTTCATCCACCAGTGGAGCATGCATGCCGAAGCGGCCGCCCAGCACATGTTGCTGTCATGATAGCCGGGACGGGAGTTGCTTTCGTCCGGATTGTCCTTGTCGCAGTCATACCAGCGGAAGCCCTCCTGCCAGTTCAGATAGGCTGTTTCAGGATCGCTGTCAAACTTGAACCATACTCCTGAAGGGAAGTTCCACGGATAAAATTTATCCGTATCTGTCAGCACTTTCACGGTCTCCTCATTGTAGTCAGGAGTTTCCGGCGTCTTGACTCCATATACCCAGCATATTTTCCCAGCATAGTCGGGATCAGGCTCCGGCTCCGGCTCTTCCCCGGGGCCGACGCCGCCCTGATTCAGACTCAGGTTCAGCACAGTCTCCTTTCCGCTCTCCAGAAAATCCCTGCCGCCGATTTCCGACGGCGCCTTGAAGGTCGAGGTCTTGCCGCCCGCAGTTATTTCCACCCATCCGTCGGAATAAGGGCCCAGACTGCCCGGGAAAAGTATTGCGGAAAACTTGCCCTGACTCCCTTCCGCTTTTCTGGCATCTATTCTCACCTTTTCACCGGACGGATCATTCAGACTTCCGCTATAGATTGAAAGCGACCCCTCGGTCTCATTGAGGACCTTTACTGAAAGGTCTTCGGGCAATGTACCGTCAGAGCCCGTAATGTTTATGACAAGCCTGTGCATGGCATGCCTGAAAGGGAATTCTATCCTGTTGCCTGAAAGCGAGCCAAGATCAATGTCGAGATGGCTCCACAGAAGATCCGATTCCATGTAGCCGTCCCCGCTCTGGTCGGTCTGCACCTTATGGCGGTGCACGTTTGACCCGATGCCTTCAGCCTCCGATACAGGATAATATGCGGAAAGCCTGGCCGTGCCGGATCCCAGGTCGCTCTTCTTCAGCGCCGGAGTCCACCTGCCGTTCTCAAGAGTGAGAATGACATGCCTGGAAGGACTGCCGTATATATACAACCCGACCTTGTCCCCTTCCGTAAAAGTTCCGCTCCCGTCTTCATCCACATCCGCCTTCACTGATGGCATATCCTGCGTATCATCAACAAAACCGTTTTTGGTGAATGCCAGTTCAATGAATCCGTCATCCTGTACGGAAACAGGCTCCTCCGTCTTCATGCAGGCCGGCAAGAAAAGAAGAAAAGCAGCGGCTGCTGTAAACGCACGCATTGCGGAAGCCGCATTACCACACATAAACATTGTCATATAATTGGTCAAAAGACTGCAAATTTAACGTGAGTTCGATATAAAGACTGAAATTATCAGTTTGAAAATTAGGAACATAGCGATAAAAGCATTAAATTTATAGTGCTCAATTATAACATTTAAGCGACTACCACTATGTTCTCAGAGGCTAAAGTTACGGAGATTTTTTGTATGGCGGATGATTTTTGCAAAGAATTTGCCAAAACACAGGAAAAATATATGGTTGAAGACAAGAATCATAAGCATCGGAATAAGCCGAACCGGATGAGTGATGCGGAAATCATGGTCATCCTAGTCCTGTTCCACTCGGGAGGCTTCAGATGTTTCAAGCATTACTACAAAGAATATGTATGCAAACATCTGACGCATCTCTTTCCCAGACGTGTGTCCTATAACCGTTTTGTAGAACTGGAAAAGGAAGTCCTGCTGCAGCTGACCATTTTCATCAAGGAAGTCCTGTTGGGTACTTGTACCGGTATCAGCTTTGTGGATTCCACACCGCTGCGTGTATGCCGAAACCAACGCATATTGATTCACAAGACTTTTAAGGGTCTCGCCGAACGTGGAAAATGCTCCATGGGATGGTTCTTCGGGTTTAAGCTTCACCTGATCATCAACGATAAGGGTGAAATTCTCAATTTCATGTTTACTCCGGGAAATGTGGATGACCGTGAACCGCTGAAACAGACAAAGTTCCTGAAGAACATCAAGGGCAAACTGTGTGCGGACAAGGGGTATATCGGGCAAACCTTGTTCGAGAACCTATTTCTTAACGGCATACAGTTGATAACCAAAGTGAAGAACAACATGAAGAACTCCCTGATGAGCATAGCGGACAAAATCCTGCTGAGAAAACGTGCTTTGATTGAAACAGTCAATGACGAGTTAAAGAACATCGCCCAGATTGAACACTCCAGACACCGTTCCTTCAATAACTTTATTGCCAACTCGCTCTCTGCCATAGCTGCATACTGCTTCTTTGAAAAGAAGCCCGCCATTGACGTACGTTTTGTCAAAGACGGACAACTCACGATGTTTTAATTTATATCGAACTCACGTTAAAGTATATTATAATCAACCATATATCGGGCATCGATTGTTGTGTCACTAGAAGATAATTTTTACCTTTGTAAAGCTTTGGAAGTGGTTTGCACCCTACTAAAATGAGAAAATATAGCTTTTATTTGCCTCAGCTTCCTACATTCATTACCTTTGTCTCAATTGCTGTATGAACGATTGATATGCAAACAACTCAATACCCTGTTGATCCTAATCACAATTTTCTTCAAAAGCAAGACCTCATTCCCATCTCGTTCGATGAGCTTGTCGCCAACGACGATGCCAACCTCTGCATAGCACCCGACCAACTTACCATTATCTTGTGTACCGGGGGGCGCAAAGAGCTGCAAATCAACTTTGCCGACTATACACTCACGCCGGGCAGCCTTGCGTTTATCTATCCCAACTCGATGTGGCGACCGCTGGCAACGAGCAGCGATTTCGAGGCGCACTATTTTTCTATCCAGGGGACTTCGGCCAAGGAGTGGAACGCCTTTATCGACCTCGATACGGTATTCTCGCTCAGCTCCTACATCGCCAAGCATCCCCACACCCAGCTTTCGCTCGACGAGACTCAGGTGATGACACAGTACTTGAACCTGCTGAAAAGTCGCTACGAAGCGAATGCACAAGCCATCATCATACGCTTCATTCTCTCGGCCTTTACGCTGGAGCTGAACCGAATATTCACCGCCCGGGAGAAGAGCGACCGCTCCAAAATATCGCGACAGGAAGATATTTTGTGGAAATTTCTCACGCTGCTCAAGCAGTATCACAAGGAGGAGCGCACGGTCAACTTCTACGCCGACAAGATGTGCATATCGCCCAAACACCTTTCGTCGGTCATCAAGCAGATGAGCCACAAGACGGCTCACGAAATCATTGCCGACTTTGTGACCATGACCGCCAAACGGCTGTTGAAGACCACGACGATGAGTATTCAGGAGATTTCCGACGAACTGAACTTTGCCAACCAGTCGTTTTTCGGCAAGTTTTTCAAACAGAATACAGGCCAATCGCCCTCGGCATACCGCCGCAAATAACGGCACAACCATCGATCATCATTCACAAGAAAACAGATAACTATCCACATGAAGAACATGGCATTATTTCTATCGGCTATCTTCCTGCTATCAGGCTCGATCCGGGCTCAAGAGCAGCAGAATCGGTTTGCCGAACTTACCAACCCCCGGCTGATCGACATCAACAAGCTGCCGCCGCACGCTGCGTTTACGACATATCACAGCGCAGCCTCGGCTCTGGCCGGCGAACGGGAACGGGGCAGCGACTACCTGTCGCTGAACGGCACTTGGAAATTCCACTATACCGAACAGTTCCGTGAACGCCCCACCGACTTCATGCAACCCGGCTACGACACAACCGGGTGGAACACCATCGAAGTGCCGGGCAACTGGGAGTTGCAGGGATTCGGCGACCCCATCTATGTCAACATCGGCTACGAGTTCATTTCGCCGGGCTTCCCGCAATATCTGCAAGCTCCCAATCCGCCTATGGTGCCCGAGGCCTGGAACCCGACGGGGAGCTATCTGCGCACCTTCGACCTCCCCGCCTCATGGCAGGGAAAACGCATCGTCCTCTGTGCCGAGGCGGTGAAAGGGGCCGCCTACTTCTACCTCAACGGCGAGTTCATAGGCCTGTCGAAAACGGGCAAGGTACCGGCAGAGTTCGATATTACCGCTCAGGTTCGCTCCGGTACGAACACGCTGGCCGTACAGATGCACCGCTTCTCCGATGCCAACTACTTCGAGGGGCAGGACTTCTGGCGCCTCACCGGCTTCGAGCGCGACGTCTACCTCTATGCCCAACCGCAAACCCGGGTGGCCGACTTCGAGGTGCAGTCGTCTCTCGACGAGTCGTACACCGACGGAGTGTTCCACCTTGGCATCGTGCTGCAAAACGACCAGACGAGCGCGCAACCGATGACCGTCGCCTACCAGCTGACCGACCGCTCGACCGGCAAGCCGCAAATCGTGGCCCAGGGCGAACAGACCATTACTCTCGACGCCTGCAACTCGAACTGCGTCAAGTTCGACGCCACCATCGACCGCGTCAAGGCCTGGACCGCCGAGACGCCTCACCTCTACGACCTGCTCATCTCGACCCGCAACAGCCACGGCGAAAACTGCGAATACATTCCCGCCCGGGTCGGGTTCCGTACAGTCGAAATCAAAAACAGACAACTGCTCGTCAACGGCAAGCCTGTCCTGCTCAAGGGGGTGAACGTGCACGAGCACGACCCGCTCACCGGCCACTACGTGACCGAAGAGACCATGCTCAAGGACATCGAGCTGTGGAAACAATACAACGTCAATACCCTGCGCACCTGCCACTATCCGCAGCAAAAACGCTTCTACGAACTGTGCGACAAATATGGCTTCTACGTCATCGACGAGGCCAATATCGAAACGCACGGCATGGGCTACGACCGGCGCAAGGGGGGCACGTTGGGCAACAACCCGCTCTACCTGCCGGTACACCTCGACCGTCTGCACGACATGGTCGAGCGCGACAAGAACCACCCTTCGGTCATCATCTGGTCGCTCGGCAACGAGGCGGGCAACGGCTACTGCTTCTACGAGGCCTACCGCTGGCTGAAGCAGCGCGATGCCTCGCGCCCCATTCAGTACGAGCGGGCCGAACTGGAGTGGAATACCGATATCTATTGCCCCATGTACACCTCGCCCGAGGGCATCGAGCGCTATGCCCTCGACCCGGCGTCCGACCGTCCGCTCATCCTCTGCGAGTATGCTCACGCCATGGGTAACAGTCTGGGCAACTTCCAGGACTACTGGGATGTCATCGAAGCCCACGACCTGCTGCAGGGCGGTTGCATCTGGGACTGGGTGGACCAAGGCCTCGAGATGACCAATGCCCAAGGCGAAAAGTTCTGGGCCTACGGCGGCGACTACGGACCCACCGGCACCCCCTCCGACGGCAACTTCTGCATCAACGGCATCGTCTACCCCGACCGCCGCATCAAGCCCCAGACCATCGAGATGGGCAAGGTGTACCAGAATATCAAGTTCCTCAACTTCGACAAAACGGCCGGAACCATCGACGTGAAGAACGAATTTTTCTTCACCCCGCTCGACAAATACGACTTTGTCTATACGGTCAAAGGCAACAGCAAGAGTCTGAAGACCGGCCGGTTCGACCTGTCGCTGCCACCCCGCCAGCAAACGACCGTCGCCCTGAAAGGGCTGCCTGCCATGACCGACGAGGCGGTCGACTACCGCATCGAATTCGAAGCCCGGCAGAAAGAGGCCGAACCCTTTCTGCCCAAAGGCTATGCCATAGCCCGCGAACAGATAGCCGTGAAGCCGGCCGTGAGACCCGTGGCCCAGCCCTCGGGCGAATCGATTGCCCAGACCGAAAAGGGCAACTCGGTCTGCTTCTCGGGCCGGGATTTCGATATCACCTTCGACAAGACTACCGGTCTGATGACCTCCTACCGCTACAAGGGTTGTGAATATCTGCTCGACGGTTTCGGTCCCCGCCCCAGCTTCTGGCGAGCCCCCACCGACAACGACTACGGCTACAACTCGCCCCGCCTGCTGGGTGCCTGGAAAGAGGCCTCGCAACAGGCCCCCGAGGCCCGCTCGTTCACCGTCGAGCCGGGCGATGGCCATACCCTGCGCGTGAGTTGCCTCTACACCTATCCGCAAACCGGGGCCGAGTGGACCATCACCTACACCCTATTGGGTAACGGTGTGGTGAAGGTCGACAACACCCTGCGCCTGACCGACTCGCGGGCGCCCATGATTCCCCGCGTGGGGCTGCGCATGCAGATGCCCGCCTCATTCACCCGCCTCGAATACTACGGCCGTGGCCCGTGGGAGAACTACATCGACCGCCGCTCCAGCTGCTTCGTGGACCGCTATCGAGCCAATATTGCCGACCTCTACGAGCCCTATGTACGACCGCAGGAGAACAACCACCGCACCGATGTGAGCTGGCTGGCCCTCTCGGGAAACCGGGGTAAACTGCTCATCGTAGCCGACTCGCTTGTCGAATTCAATGCCTCGAACCATACGCTCGAGTCGCTCGACAGCGGTGAGACCCGCGACGACGGTCGCCAACGTCCCGAGAATCCCCGTCAACGCCACAACTGCGACCCCAAACCCGAAGCGCTCGTCGACCTCTTTGTCGACTGCCGCATGATGGGTCTGGGTGGCGACGACTCCTGGGGGGCCAAGCCGCACAAGGTCTATCAGATAGACCCGGCCATCCGCAAGATTACCTATGGCTTTACCTTCGTTCCGCTCGGCAAAAGCGCCTCGATAGAGCCGGCCATCAAACAATACTGAAGAATACCGTTCACGCCCGGGCATAGTCCGGGCGTGAACATCAAAAAAAACAACAAACCATTATGTACCGATTTACCCATCTGCTCTTCGCGCTCTCGCTTCTGCTCCTCACCTCGTGCAGCCTGTTCAAAAGTCTCAACCTCACCTCCGACGACGTGACCCGCATCACCTCCGAATGTCTCGACGAAGACTACGACCTGGTCTACTACTCGACCCTGTCGTTGCTCCAGGCCGAACAGTTCACCATCGTCGAAGCCAACAAGGAGAGCGGCATCATACGAGGCATGCAATATTTCGAACGCGACGACGTGGAATGGAATCTGAAAGCCTTTGGCGAAGCCACCGAACGAGAATCGACCGAGGCGGTATTCCTGGTGCTGCCCCTCCCCTCGAAACAGACCGAGGTGAAGCTATCGCTCTACCGCAACGCGCTGATTGTTACCCGCAAAGACGGGCACAACCAGAAACAGGACTCCCGCACCATGCTGCTCACCGAGTCGACCTACGACAAGTGGCTCAACAAGCTGAAGGCCGAAATCAAACGGCGCAAACGCCTTTCGTAAGATACAACAGAAACAACCTTTCAAACCCTCCAAAAACTTATGTCCAATCTATTCGAATTAAACAAATATGAAAACCAGGTAGATACCCTCATCACGGTATGCTTCATTTTGTCGGCCATGAGCACCCTGGCCACCGCCATAGCCTGGATAGGGCTGGCAGCCTGCACCGTGCTGCTCGGCCTGCTGGTCTATTATCCCTTCTGGTGCAAGCGAAACGACGAATCCCTGTTTGTCCCCTGGTGGATTCTCTATTTGCTTTACTGGTGTGTATTTACTTATTGGACCGGTCATGATTTAATCGCTACGTTATGAAAAAGAAAAGCAAGTCGGTTATCCGCCTGAAATATATCGAGCTGATAGCCTTCGTCGAAACCGGGTTTGCCGCCCTCTGCCTCATCGTGGGGCACACATGGCTCATAGCCCTGTCGATAGTCCTGTTTCTGATACCGCTGTGGGGGCTAATCACCCACCGACGCTGGTGCCGGAAGCACAACGAACCCTATGCCAACTGGGAGATGCTCTATACCGTCGTCGCCTGGGCGGTGTATCTGTTTATCATATTGGTCATCTATTTCCACTTCGTTGCATAAGCAGGGAATAGGACCAATCACAAACATCTAAAACACACATCCATGAAAAACCGACTGCTCATAGCAACAGCTATCCTCATTGCCCTGAACGGCATAAGTTGCAAACAGCAAGGCTCCACCACCTCGATCATCGGACAAGGCGACGGCCCTACCGCCATCTATATCGACGAACAGCCCGATTTCCTTTTGCGCAAAGGACTCGACCTCATTCACGAGATGCACGATTTGGCCAACGACTCCAACTACATCAAATATGTTACGACCCATACCGAGATTACTCAACGGGTACGGGAGTTCGCCTCCGGCAACTACCAGTCGGACTACAAAGTATTTGCCATCGACAACCTGAAACCCTTCACAGACTACCTCACCCGGATGGCTCCCGGTCTCGACTCCAAGTTCTACGAGCGGTTGTATCGGAGCATTCCCGCACTCATCAATGCCCAGTCGGGCTCCACGGCCATAGCCGCAACCTCATCGCTCACCGGCGAGGATGTATTCCACAGCAACCAACCCGAAGCTCCTTGCATATACCTCTACAGCTTCAACAAGGGCATCAACTGCCTGGTCTTGTTCATCCCCCAATCGGAGAAAATCGTACAGGCCTACGCCTCGTGGATTATCAACCGGCAACTGGGTCAGGTAAAGAAAGCCGACGACGTAAAAACTTTCTTCAGAACGGTCTTGAACATCCCCGATATAGCTATCGAACAGCTGAAATAGTAGAGATATATCGCGACACGGAATCCTGGGAATAAAACATTTCCCCCCCCTGTACCCATTTGGAGCTCATATCGCGTGCAGGGTGACTGGGAGTAATCGCCCCCGGAGTCATTCCGTGCCACGACGCGGAATCCAGAAATCCCGGCAAAGGGGAGCATCTGCAAACGACACGCTCGCAGCTCCCGCATCAAGCGGGAATGACAGGGTGCAGGCTGACATGTCCAGATTATTCCCCTCCACGATTTTATTCCCTTTTATTTTGTAAATTCAACATAACAATATACTTTTGTATCCGATATACATAGTATTACAATGTATCTAAAAAAATTATGCAGCAAGACAACTTGATAACACAGATGAAGAAAGGGATACTGCCTCTTGTCGTACTCCTAATCATAAGTAAACAAGACAGCTACGGGTATCAGATCTCTTCCGAAATAGAGAAGACACTGGGGTTCGAAGTAGCCGACGGCACCATTTATCCCATCCTGATGAGATTATGTAAAGACCAGGTCATCGAGCCCTACTGGGTACAAAAAGAGAGCGGCATGCCCAGGAAGTACTACAAGATTACAGAGGCCGGGAGAAAATACATGAACGATCTTACGGGCTATTATTTAAATATGACCGAACATATAGCACAACTAATTTAAGTATATACCCCATGAATACAGACTATCAAAACAGCAAACAATATTTACGTTACATGCACGAACTGGAGCATGCCTTCAACGTATTGGATAATGAAACTAAAGCCGACATATTGAACGAATTGGCATCCCACATATACGAAAGCATGTGCATGATGCCCAACACGACTCTGCCGGAAGAGGAGCGTTTAAGCAAAGTTCTGAACAAACTGGGAAACCCGACAAAAATTGCCCAATCGTACATATCCGAAGCGCAGTTAAAAAAAGTCCTGATAAAAGGGAATCCTTTCCAAATCGTCAAATACGCAGGCATCTGTATGCTCCGCACCGGGAAATATCTGATTTCGGGTATCCTGTACTTGTTCGGCATAACCTTCCTCATATTATCGATACTTAAAGTCTTTATACCCGACCACATCGGATTTTTCCACAACCAGGAGCAATTCTTCATCGGATATACTTCGGAGACGGACGCATCCATGAATGACATGCTTGGCTACTGGTTTATCCCCATAAGCCTCATTTTTTCAGGTATTCTGTATGTAACCGGAACGATACTTATAAAAAGAGATATTTCAAAAAAGCAACGATGAAAAAAAAACTTACTACCGATACTTGCCGCGTGGGTATATGCGACAATATCATGTGCACAAGGCATCGACGGGAGCTGGCATGGCAACCTGGACTTTGGCGGGCAAAAATTAGGAATCGTTTTTCATTTCGGTACAGACCAGAACGGCAAACCCTCGGGAACGATGGATGTACCGCAACAGGGCGCGATGAATATGCCGGTCAATCTTTCCCTGCTGACTCAAGACTCCATAAGTCTACACTTACCGGCTATCGGCATGTCATATAGCGGCAAGCTGGTGCAAGATAAAATCAGAGGCGTATTCACCCAGAATGGAGTATCATTTCCCATGAATCTGGAGCCGGGCAATATCGACAAGCCCAACCGCCCGCAAGAGCCGCTACCGCCTTTCGATTATCAAACCGAGGAGGTCTCCTTCACCAACCACCAGGCAAATGCCGTATTCTCGGGTACCTTAACCTACCCGACGGGGTATTCCCCGGAGAAACACGTGCCTGTGGTTCTGATGATCACCGGTAGTGGACCGCAAGACCGCAACGAAGAGGTGTTCGGGCATAAACCCTTCTTGGTGATTGCCGACTACCTGGCCAAAAACGGCATCGCTTCATTGCGCTATGATGACAGAGGTGTGGGCCAATCGACCGGCAACCGTACGGAATGCACCTCAAAAGATTATGCCGAGGATGCAGCCAGCGGACTGCAATGGCTGAAAGAGAGTGGAAAGTTCGGTAAAATCGGCGTATTGGGACACAGCGAGGGCGGCATGATTGCTTTCATGCTGGCCGCCGAAGGTAAAGCCGATTTTGCAGTAAGCCTGGCAGGACCTGGTATAAAAGGAGACACCCTACTGGCCGAGCAGCAAAACGCCGCATTAAGGCTTCACGGTCTACCGGCCAACCAAACGGCACAGAGGGTAAGGGATGAAACAAAAGCTCAACCCGAGAATATTTGGTTGAACTATTTCATAAATTATGACCCGGCTCCAACCATTGCACGCATAACCATTCCCGTGATGGCACTCAATGGCAGCAACGATATGCAAGTTATCCCGCATACCAACCTGAAGGCCATCCAGGAGCTGTTGAAAAAGAAGAATAAAAAGAACCTGTTCAAGGAGTATCCCGGGTTGAACCATCTGTTTCAGCATTGCCAGACCAACAATTCACTGGACTACTATACGATTGAAGAGACCTGCTCAGAAGAGGTTCTTCGAGATATTGCCGATTGGATTAACCAGTTGTAATCACGATTCCCCCAGACGGCAGAAAACAAAAACACCCGGCGGAGCGATTCTCTACCGGGTGTTTTTTGTAGAGCGGAAGACGAGGCTCAAACTCGCGACCCTCAGCTTGGAAGGCTGATGCTCTATCAACTGAGCTACTTCCGCAATTTTGTGTGGGCAAAGATGGATTCGAACCACCGAAGGCGAAAGCCAGCAGATTTACAGTCTGCCCCATTTGGCCACTCTGGAATTTGCCCTGAAAGCGTGTGCAAAGATAATACGCTTTATTTTAATTTGCAAACGAAATCGTGCATTTTTATCGCCGTAACGGCAGCTTCGTCACCTTTATTTCCCAATCGGCCTCCGGCACGGTCGCGCGCCTGCTCCATGTTATCGGTAGTGAGAACCCCGAAAATAAAGGGGATACCGAAGAGGGTATTGAGATGAGTAATGCCCTGCGTCACACTCTGGCACACATAGTCGAAGTGCGGAGTATCGCCGCGCACCACACAGCCGATGGCGATAACGGCATCGGGCTGATAAAACTCGGCCATCTGTTGCGAGGCAAACGTCAGCTCGATGGTACCCGGCACGCGGGCCACAAAGATGTTTTCTTGTTTCACACCGTTGCGTACGAGGGTATCGACAGCCCCTTTCAGCAGGGCATCGGTAATCTCGGCATTCCACTCGGCAGCGGCAATAGCCACCCGCATCTCCGACGCATCGGGCATGCTGTTGGCATCGTAGTCCGATAGATTGTGATAGGCAGTAGCCATAACTATTCCTTCCTTTTTTTCGAAATAAGGCCGCCTTTCTTGCGAGAGACGGCCTTATCGTTATGTGATTAGATAAACTTGATTACTTGCTTTGAGCACGCTCGATGTAGCGTTCGATGCCGCGGGCGTCGTTCGAGGTAGGATATTTGTCCTTAATCTCCTGATAGAGTTTCACGGCAGCCTCTTTGTTACCCAGCTTCTCATACACGGCGGCAGCCTTTTTCAAATAGACGGGGCTGAATACGGCGTTGTCCGAAGCCTTGGCAGCTTTCTCGAAATATTTCACGCTCTCGTCGTATTTCTCCATATCGACCAAGCAGTTGCCGATAGCAGCCATCACGGCAGGAGCCAGAACCGATTCGTCGGCGCTGAATTTCGAGAGGTATTTCTGGGCGTTCTCATATTCGCCTTTTTCGTAGTAGGCCAGACCCAGATAGGCGTTTGCCAGATTGCCGGCAGCCGTCGAGCCATATTGATCGACGATAGCCAAGAGGCCGTCGAATTTTTCATTACCGTTGATTGCCAAGTCGATAGAGTCGTTTTCAAAAGCCATTACAGCCTGATACATAGCAGCTTGTGCCTTGTCTTCGCGGGGCAACAGGTAGAAGTGACGCACACCCAGGATGGCACCGATAACTACCACCACGATAAGCAGACCCCACAAGAGAGGTTTCTGATACTTTTCAACAAACTGTTCCGACATCGAGAGAGCTTCGTTCATTTTCTCAAGCTCGTCTTTTTCTTTTTCTGCCATATTTTTCTTGTCTTTTAATTATTTTTATCCTCATGTTCAATCCCTACGCGGGGAATTGAGTGACAAAAGTAACTTATTTCTTTATATAAATAAAATTTCATCTTCATTTTTTTGTAGTTGAAGCACTAATAGCGCGAGAGAAACTATTTTTTTGCCCCGCGGCGGGAGGAGGGCCGGGCTATTTTGGCAAGGCATTTATGTTCGAAACCGAAAAAATTTGCGTATGTTTGTGGAAACAAAACGACAAACCCGACATGATTCTCTCCCGGCTATCGATAGTCAATTTCAAAAATATCGCCCAGGCAGATTTGCAATTCTCGCCCAACATCAATTGTTTCTTGGGAAACAACGGCATGGGGAAAAGCAATCTGCTGGATGCCATCTATTACCTCTCGTTTTGCAAAAGCTACACCCGCAACCCCGACTCGCAAAACATCCGCCACGGCGAGGAGTTTTTTGTCATACAGGGATACTACGAGCGCAACGGCAACGACGAGGAGCTGTATTGCGGCATCAAGCGCCGGCAAAAGAAGAGTTTCAAGCGCAACAAGAAGGAGTATGACCGGCTGTCGGACCACATCGGGTTTGCCCCGCTGGTGCTCTCGACCCCCTCGGACAACGAACTGATTTTGAGCGGCAGCGAAGAGCGGCGCAAATTTATCGACCAGGTCATCAGCCAGTTCGACAAGCCCTACCTGGGCATCCTCATCCGCTACAACAAGGCGCTGGAACAACGCAACGCGCTGTTGCGGCAGGAGTGCACCGACGAGATGCTCTACGACATCTGGGAGGTGCAGATGGACAGTGCCGCCGCCGAAATCTACGAAAGCCGCCGTCGGTTTCTGCAAGCCTTCATTCCCGTGTTTCGCCGCTTCTATGGCGAGATTGCCTCGCAAAACGAGGTGGCCGACCTCATCTACACCTCGCATCTGGCCGACGGACCGCTGTTGCCCCAACTGAAGGCTACCCGCCAGCGCGACCTGGCCATCGGCTACACCACCCGAGGCATACACCGCGACGACATGGAGATGATGCTGGGCGACTATCCCATGAAGCGCATAGGCTCGCAAGGGCAGTGCAAGACCTACCTGATAGCCTTGCGGCTGGCCCAATACGACTTTTTGCGTGAGCAGGGCGAGACTGTCCCCCTGCTGCTGCTCGACGACATCTTCGACAAGCTCGATGCCGAGCGGGTGAAGCAGATTGTCCGGCTCGTATCGTCCGACCACTTTGGGCAGATATTCATCACCGACACCAACCGCCAGTATCTCGATGAAATCGTGCAGTCGATCGGGTCGCCATACAGCATCTTCTCCGTCACCGACGGAGAGTTCAACCTTTTGGAGGGAAACATGTTATGAAGAAGCAGGAACCACTATCCATCAAAGAGATTATCGCCCAGTTTATTGACGTAAACGACATGGGGCAAAAGCTCGACGAGACCCAGCTCATACGCCTGTGGCCCAAGATTGCCGGCGAAACGGTAAACGCCTACACCCAATCGCTGCAGGTGCGCAACCGCACCCTCTACGTACACCTGTCCTCGGCTGTGCTGCGCAACGAGCTGATGATGCTGCGCAACGAACTGCTGCGCCGCTATACCGAAGAGTTTGGCCACCCGGTCATCGACAATATTGTTTTCAGATAAAATACGATTTATGGAACCTACCGAAACCCCGATATTCCACCACACGCTGCCCCTGCAACTGCGCTTCAACGACGTAGACCTGCTGGGACATGTCAACAACTCGGTCTACTTCGCATTCTACGATCTGGGTAAATCGCGCTACTTCGAAGCGGTCAAGGCCCAGAACATCGACTGGAAGAAGGCCGACGTCGTCATCGCCAACGTCAACGCCGATTTCGTATCGCCCACCTACCCCAGCGAACCTATTGCCGTGCAAACCTGCACCACCGAAATAGGTAACCGCAGTTTCAAATTGTTACAACAGATTGTCAACACCGAAACCGGACAGGTAAAAGGGGTATGCCGCACCGTCATGGTGGGATTCGATGTCAAAGCCGGTACAGCAGCTGCCATCAGCGACGAATGGAAAGAGGCCATCTGCCGATTCGAGGGGAAAGAGCTGCGAAAAAAATAGCCGCTACACCCCGCAAATCCGTCGCCTTTCACTATTTTTGCAGAAAATAGGATGCGGCTCGGCATAGTCAAGTTTGAAAATTTTATTTTCATCGGTCTCTGCTCCCTGCCTTTCACTATTTTTGCAGAAAATAGGATGCGGCTCGGCATAGTCAAGTTTGAAAATTTCATTTTCACTTGCCTCTGCTCTCGCCTTTCACTATTTTTGTAACAATTTTATAGATGATGTCTTAACCCTATCTACTATAAACATGAATTTCAACGAAAAAATACAGGATATCCTGCACAAAGAGGCACAAGCCATTCTCGATATCCCCGTCTCGGACCAGTTTGAAAAAGCAGTCAACCTCATCGTCGAGCAAGTGCACCAGAAGGGCGGCAAGCTCGTAACCAGCGGTATGGGCAAAGCCGGACAGATTGCCATGAACATCGCCACAACCTTCTGCTCAACCGGTATCCCGGCCGTATTCCTCCACCCCAGCGAGGCCCAACACGGCGACTTGGGCATCTTGCAGAAGAACGACCTGATGCTGGTCATCTCTAACTCGGGCAAGACGCGCGAAATACTCGAGTTGCTCCAACTGGCTTCCAACCTGATGCCCGAACTGAAATTCATCGTCATCACCGGCAACAACCAGAGCGAACTCGCCCAGCGGGCCGATGTCTGCCTCTTCACCGGAGCTCCCGGCGAGGTATGCCCCCTCGGGCTCACCCCCACCACATCGACCACACTTATGACCGTCATCGGCGATATACTGGTAGTAGGTGCCATGGAGGCTACCCACTTCGACGTGCATCAGTATGCCCTGCGCCACCACGGCGGCTATCTGGGTACCCGCTCCCGCGAACAAAGTCAGAAAAAAGGTTAACACCCACAATACCATGCGTAAAATCATAGGAATAGGCGAATCCATTCTCGACATTATCTTCCGCAACCAGCAACCCTCGCATGCGGTGCCGGGAGGCTCTACGTTCAACACCCTCATCTCGCTGGGTCGGCTCGGCATTCCAGCCACCTTCATCAGCGAAATCGGGCACGACACAGTGGGCGACATGATTCTCGATTTTATGCAGAAAAACCATGTAGCCACCGAAAACCTCGACATCTTCTGTGACGGGAAGACCCCCATCTCGCTCGCCTTCCTCGACGAAAAGAACGAGGCCCGTTACATGTTTTACAACCAGTTCCCGCAAGAGAGACTCAACTTTGTGTGGCCCCGCATCGAGCAGGACGACATCGTTGTCTTCGGCTCATACTTCGCCCTCAACGTAGCCTTGCGCGACAAGGTGCGCGAGCTCATCGAGTTTGCCAAAGAGCGTAAAGCCATCATTTACTACGATCCCAACTTCCGCAACGCCCACGCCCATGAAGCGGTGAAGCTGATGCCCTCGGTTCTCGAGAATCTCGAATATGCCGACCTGGTAAAAGGTTCGGTCGAAGACTTCAACAACTTGTTTCACCTGACCGAACCGCAGAAAATCTATACCGACCATATCCAGTTCTACTGCCCCAACTTCATCTGTACCCGGGGCAGTGCCGGGGCCGAACTCTTCTGCAATCAGGGGACCCGCCACTTCGAGGCCACACCCGTTACACCCGTGAGTACCATCGGTGCCGGCGACTCGTTCAATGCCGGTATCCTCTTCGGGCTTATCCGACACGAGATTACTCTCGAACGCCTCTACACCCTTACCCCCGATGAGTGGACCCCCATTATCCGATACGGCATGGATTTCGCCTCGGCCGTATGCCAGAGCATGGACAACTACATCGATCCCGATTTTGCATCGGGCTACACAAGCAAAGATAGTACAAATTCCCTATAAATATTCTAAAATAAAACAAACCCACGAACAGCTAACTATCGCATAGTCTTATCTTTGCACTAAATCTTCATCACGGATACAGATATGCGCTATCTACAACTTTGTTCTTTGCTCCTCGCATTGAGTGCCTGCGCTACGCATAGCGCCGACATCGACGTGGCTTGCGAAATCGACCCGCAAAACAACTATTTGTTGAAGTGGGAGACGACTCCGAGAATCGAAGGCGAAGTGCAGATATACCAATCGACCGACCCCGAGCGGTTCGATACCGAAAAGACCCCGATAAAAGTAGCCAGCATTCAAACCGGCTATACTCTTATCCCCGACAGTATCCCCTCGCAGCGTTCCTACTTCCTGCTACGGTTCAACGGGCACGACGACCACATCGTGGGAGCCCGGGCCGAACGGCTGAAATATATCGAAAACTTCAGAGATCTGGGCGGATACACCTCGAAAAACGGCAAGCAATTGCGTTGGGGCAAAATATTCCGTTCGGGTGAATTCAATACCCTCACGGCAAGCAGCATCAACCGGCTCAAAAACATGGGCATAAAAACGCTTATCGACTTCAGAGACAGCGAAGATGTCATCAAGCCCAGCCCCGAGCTCGGGCTCGACAACGTCATCAACCTGCCGGGGGCTCTCCACTATCGGCAGAACCTGCTCCCCCGTCTGCAGAAAGAAGAGTTGCGGCGCGGCGATGCCAACCTCTTCATGCAAGACCTCTATGTAGCCATGGTATCGGGCTCGAAACGGGCCTTCAAGTCGATGTTCAACCAGTTGCTGGTCGAGGACAACTATCCCATCGTGCTCAGTTGTGTCAACGGCAAGGACTACACGGGCTTTGCCGTATCGCTGCTGCTCAGCGCCCTCGACATGCCCGAGGAGGTAATCATGAACGACTACCTGCTCTCCAACCGCTACTTCGACAAACGCCGCACGGCCTTCGACCCGAAAGATTGCTGCGACGGCACCCAGGAGGCCCTCTCGCTCATCCAGACCGCCGACAGCCGCTTCCTCTCCTATGCCCGCGACTATATACGCCAGCAATACGGCTCTATCAACAACTACCTCGAAGAGGAGCTGGGCGTCACTCCCGAAAAGCGGAAACAGCTGAAACAATATCTGTTGCACTGATTTCCGTCCGGGACCGCCGGTCCTTGCCGCAAAGGTCCGCCCTACAAGCGGCCCAATATCCCCCCGACACAAAACCACATCGAAGTGAGTGTATCCCCTTCGCGGTATATTGCGTTTTTTTCGTACCTTTGCCGGCGAAAACCAAACTCGTGGCGTACGAAAAATTTCTGCACACCCTCTCCCCTTAGCCCCGTTTGAGGACGAAGAAAGCCCTTGTGCTCCTGCGATAAAGCAAAAAAACTGACAACTGTATAGATGAAAACATTTCAAGAACTGGGTATCTGCGACGAGATACTGAAAGCGATTACCGAACTGGGATACGAAAACCCCATGCCCGTACAGGAGCAGGTAATCCCCCACCTCCTGAACGAAGAGACCGACCTGGTGGCTCTGGCCCAAACCGGTACGGGTAAGACGGCTGCCTTCGGCCTGCCCGTGATACAACGCATCGACCGCTCGCTGTGCCAGCCTCAGGCGCTGATTCTCTCGCCCACCCGCGAACTCTGCCTGCAGATTGCCGGCGACCTCACCGACTACTCGCAATACATCGACGGACTCACCATCCTGCCCGTTTACGGCGGCTCGAGCATCGAGAGCCAGATACGCACCCTGAAGAAGGGGGTACACATCATCGTGGCCACGCCGGGCCGCCTGCTCGACCTGCTCGAGCGGAAAACCGTGCGGCTCGACCACGTTTCGACCGTCATCATGGACGAGGCCGACGAGATGCTCAACATGGGATTCCTCGACAGCATCAACGCCATCCTCGCCCAGGTGCCCCAGGAGCGCAAAATGCTGCTCTTCTCGGCCACCATGCCGCGCGAAATCGAGCAGATTGCCCGTACCTACATGCACAACCCGCAGGAGATTGTGGTGGGCAGCCGCAACGAGGGGGCCGAGAACGTGCGCCACGTCTACTACATGGTGCATGCCAAAGACAAATACCAGGCTCTCAAACGCATCGCCGACTATTATCCCAATATCTACGGCATCATCTTCTGCCGCACACGGCGCGAAACCCAGGAGATTGCCGACCAGCTCATCGCCGACGGCTACAACGCCGACTCGCTGCATGGCGAACTGTCGCAGGCTCAGCGCGACGCCGTCATGCAGAAGTTCCGCCTGCGCAATCTGCAGCTGCTCGTGGCCACCGACGTGGCCGCCCGGGGACTCGACGTGACCGACCTGACCCACGTCATCAACTACGGTCTGCCCGACGACATCGAAACCTATACCCACCGTAGCGGCCGCACCGGCCGGGCCGGTAAATCGGGCGTATCGGTCGCCATCATCCACAGCCGCGAAAAGGGAAAGATGCGGGCCATCGAGAAGATTATCGGCAAGAAATTCGAACGTGGTCTGGTGCCTACCGGCGAACAGATTTGCGAGAAACAGCTCTTCAATCTGGCCGACCGCATCGAAAAGGTGAAGGTCAACGAAGAGGCGATTGCCAAATACCTGCCCAACATCTCGCGTAAACTGGGGTGGCTCAACGAACAGGACCTCATCAAGCGCATCGTGTCGCTCGAGTTCAACCGACTCATCGACTACTACCGCGACACCCCCGACCTCGACCTGCCCGACGAGAATACCCGTAAACCCAAAGCCGAAAACGGAGGGGCCCAAGAGGGGCGGAAAGGTCGCAACAAAGACAGCCGCACGGCCGAGGAGGGCTTCGAACGCATCTACATCAACCTGGGCAAGGCTCACGGATTCTTCCCACCCAACCTCATCGAGATGATCAACTCGCTCGTGCCCGGACGTGTGAATATCGGCCGCATTGACCTGCTGCCCGCCTACTCGCTTTTCGATGTCGAAAAGGGTGCCGCCAAGAAAGTAGTGGGAGCCCTGAAGGGGAACGAATTTTACGGACACCGCATCTATGCCGAAATTGCCACCGACAAGGACTACGCCGCCAAGGGCCGTAAAAAAGGAGGCAAAGAGCGCGAAGGCGACGGCCGCCGCAAGGGCGAGAAGCGCTACGGCTCACCGCGCAAAGGCGGTGCCGACAGCCGCTACAAACACGAACGCCGCAGCTCGAACCCCCGAAAGGAGCGCCGCAAGTAACCCCATACGACCCCGACTCCCGTCGGGACTGCACAACCCATCAATCACCCCGACCCTCTGCATCCGCATGAAGAGTCGGGGTGTTCTCTTATCCGCATATCCGCGCCGCTGTCCCCACGATTACCGTCCACTCCCCGCCCTCGACGAAACCGCAACTACCCTCCTCCCTCCTGCACATCTCTATTCCATTCCCGTCACCCCCTGCCTGTCACCCAATAAATACTAAAAAAGATTTTCCCGCTTGGAGAGTCGATTAAAGCACCCTATATTTGTATAAAATATAGATATATTATGGATATATTCCTCAAAATAAACCCCTCTGAACCAGAATTTAAAGAGTTACAAAACCAATTACAGGCAATCGATAGCCTCACGGCGGCCTGGCATACCCGTCGAAAAGAGACGATACCCCGGCACGAAACCCTGCAACCAACCATCGAGGCCACCATTGCAGCCTCGCTGGCTCTCGAAAATATGCCCTGCTCTCCGTCCCTGATTCACAAGATACTCGCCCAACCATCCGATACGCCCGACAAACGGGCCTGTCTGGTTACCGGCTACAACACCATACTCAATGCACTCTACGCCGATGCCCGCAAATATCCGCTGTGCGAAGATACCATCGTAGCCATGCACACGGCCCTCTTTCCCCACGGAAAGAACAACAGTCCGGGAAAAGCGAGCACAGTCCGCCCGGCTGCGGTAAACTTTCTCGACTACAAGGCACCCACACTTTTCAACCGCAGCCGCACGGGGTCGGTCAACAGCGAAATAGGCGACCTGGTCAAGTGGACCAACCGTGAACTCACGCATCACAGCCACCACCCGCTCGTCGTCATTGCCGCCTTTGCCTACGAGTTCATCTCCATACACCCGTTCCGCGAAGGGAAGGGTGAACTCTCGCGCATCCTCTCCACCCTGCTGATGCTGCAAAACCGCTACGAGTGGGCCCGGGAAATCTCGATCGACAGCTTCATCGAACAACGGCGCACCACCTACTACCAAACCTTGAAACGAGGGCAACAGAACCGGTATTCGACCCAAGAGAACATCACACCGTGGGTACTGTTCCTGTGCGACACCTGGCTGCAATCGCTGCACAGCCTCATACCCGAACAAGCCGAAGCGACCACCGCATTGCCCCGACAAGCCGAAACAGACGTACCCGCCCAGCCCACAGCGCCCCCGGTATCGCCGGTCGCAGAGTCTGGCACGCCCGTCTACCTCAACGCCCGGCAAAAGCAGATACTCGCCTTTCTCAAACGGGAAGAGCCGGCCAAAGTAGGCGACATTGCCCACGCACTCAAAACCATATCCATCAATACCCTCAAGAAAGACCTGCTCTACCTGCGCCAGAAAAACCTCATCGAGTCGCACGGCGTGCTCAAAGGAACCATATACACCGTGAAAAAATAACGCAACCGACACGAAAGAATAATCTCACTCGAAATAACAACGGCGACAAAATTTGTGTATATTTGCCCCAAGGAACCTTAATAAATCTATCAAAGCACATCAACCCGATCAAAAAGGTAGCATAGACATGAAAAGAATTCTTGTAATCGGATCGACCGGACAAATAGGGTCGGCGCTAATGACAAAACTCCGCAGCGAGTATGGCAGCGACAACGTCGTAGCCGGATATATCGAGGGTGTACCTCTAAGCGATGAACTGAAAAACGGCGGCCCCCTCGAAGTCGCCGATGTAACCAACGCCGCCCAGATAGCCGCCATCGTCGACAAATACAAAATCGACTCCATCTACAACCTGGCAGCCATCCTTTCGGCCCAGGCCGAGAAGAAGCCTCTGCTGGCCTGGAACATCCAGATAGGCGGTGTGCTCAACCTGCTCGAAATCTCGCGCGAAAAAGGATGCTCGCTCTTCACGCCCAGCTCCATCGGGGCATTCGGCGACTCGTCGCCCAAGATGAAAACCCCGCAAGAGACCATCCAACGCCCCCGCACCATCTACGGTGTGAGCAAGGTATCGTGCGAGCTGCTGAGCGACTACTACTTCTACCGCTACGGAGTCGACACCCGTTCGGTACGCTTCCCCGGCCTCATCTCCTACGAAACCCTGCCGGGCGGCGGAACCACCGACTATGCCGTAGAAATCTACTATGCAGCCGTCAAAGGCGAGAAGTTCGAAATCCCCGTCAAGGCCGGCACGTTCATGGACATGATGTACATGCCCGATGCCCTCAAGGCCATGGTCATGCTCATGGAAGCCGACCCCTCGCGACTGAAGCACCGCAACTCGTTCAATATCGCCTCGATGAGCTTCGACCCCGAAATCATCTATCACGAAATCAAAAAATTCTACCCCGACTTCGAGGCCGAATACAAGATAGACCCCGTGCGTCAGCAGATCGCCGACTCGTGGCCCGATATGCTCGACGACTCCTGTGCCCGTGCCGAATGGGACTGGAAACCCGACTACGACCTCGAATCGATGTCGGTAGACATGATCGAACACCTCAAAAAGAAACTCCTTAAATAAACGCCTATGTTTACACAAATGAAAGAGTATCTGGCCCAACAGCTCGCCCAGATCAAGGCCGACGGATTGTACAAAGAAGAACGTACCATCATCACCCCCCAGAGTTCGGCCATCAGAATTGCCGAGAAAAGCGGCAAAGTACTGAACTTCTGTGCCAACAACTACCTGGGACTCTCGGATAACCCCCGGCTCATCGCCGCCGCCAAAAAAGCGATGGATACACACGGTTTCGGCATGTCGTCCGTACGGTTCATCTGCGGAGCCCAAGACCTGCACCGCGAACTCGAAAAGGCGATTGCCCGCTACTTCAAAACCGAGGATACCATCCTCTATGCCGCCTGCTTCGACGCCAACGGCGGTGTGTTCGAACCCCTCTTCACGGCCGAAGATGCCATCATCTCCGACGCCCTCAACCACGCCTCCATCATCGACGGTGTGCGCCTGTGCAAGGCCAAACGCTACCGCTATGCCAACGCCAACATGGAAGAGCTCGAGCACTGCCTGCAAGAGGCCCAGGCCCAACGCTTCCGCATCATCGTGACCGACGGCGTGTTCTCGATGGACGGCAACGTAGCCCCCATGGACAAGATTTGTGCCCTGGCCGAGAAATACGATGCCCTGGTGATGGTCGACGAGTGCCACTCGGCCGGTGTCGTAGGTCCTCACGGACGCGGCGTCAGCGAACTCTTCAACCTCTACGACCGCATCGACATCCACACCGGCACGCTGGGCAAAGCCTTCGGCGGAGCCATCGGCGGATTCACCACCGGTCCCAAAGAGATTATCGACATGCTGCGCCAGCGGTCGAGACCCTACCTCTTCTCCAACTCGCTGCCCCCTGCCGTCGTAGGTGCCGGAATCGAAGTCTTCAAGATGCTCGACGAGAGCGACGAACTCCACACCCGCCTGATGGAAAACGTCACCTACTTCCGCGACAAGATGCTGGCCGCCGGCTTTGACATCAAGCCCACCCAGTCGGCCATCTGCGCCGTCATGCTCTACGACGCCAAACTCTCGCAGACCTTTGCCGCCCAAATGCTCGACGAAGGCATCTACGTGACCGGATTCTACTACCCCGTCGTACCGCAGGGACAAGCCCGCATCCGCGTACAACTCTCGGCCGCACACACCCGTGAAGAGCTCGATGCCTGCATCGCCGCCTTCATCAAAGTGGCCAAGAATCTGGGAGTACTCAAATAGAAGTTTTATTTCCTCCATATCCAAGCAGAGGCTGTATCGCCATACACGATGCAGCCTCTGCTGTTCTTATACACACGCTACAAGGCCATAGAGGAGAATCTGAAAAATTTGATTTTTTAAAATAGTTCGCTATATTTGTCCTATTGAGATCAAAGGGGAAAGAAAAAATAGAGAAGATAACCTTAAAATTGAAACACATGAAATCGCCGATACTTTTACTCCTGTTAGTTCCGATGACGTGGCTCTCGTGTACCGGCATCATGCCATTTTCGCCTTATGCAGGCAACTACTCGTCGCAAATGGCCCGACGACTGACACCGGTCGAGAATCCGGCTACCGGCTTATATGGCTACGTCAACGATTTAGGCCTGTGGGCCATCCAACCCCGATACCAGTCGGCAAATCGATTTGGAGCCAACGGGTTGGCCCGTGTACGTTTGGGAGCCCGCTACGGGGCCATCAATATGGCCGGAAAGACCGTTATCAATTTCAACTTCTCCAACGGTTACGATGTCGATGCCGCTATCCTTTCGATGGGTAAAGGCAGAATGCGGGGCATAGAATTGTGGGAAGAGCAAGATTCCCGCACCGGTCTGTACGGCTATCTCGACTACTATGGAACCTGGTTTATCAAGCCGCAATATTACCGAGCCCGAGATTTCAATCGCGAGGGATATGCCGTGGTCGAGATGAAGCGAGGGCAATGGGGCGCTATCGACCGCAATAACCGCGTGGTAATTCAACCGGCTTTCACCTCACCGTATGACGCAGAAAATGCTCTCAGACGATTGATGGGGTATTGATTTCATAGGAGAACGATAAATCTGTATTAGAAAATTAACAAAGAACCAATGCTGTTTTTATGCAGATGACTTACATTTGCATATAATAATTTGCAGGAATGAAACACGAATACGATGATATTATCATAGGCCTTAAGTCAGGATCTTTCGATGCTTTCGAGAAAATTTACAAGTTGTATAGTGGCAAGTTATACAATTTCGTTATGAAAATTTCGAAAGGCGACAGCTATTGGGCCGAAGAGATTGTTCAGCGTACATTCGTAAGATTATGGGAGATACACGACCAGGTGAATCCCGACAAATCATTGATTTCCTATCTCTGTACCATCGCTAAAAACTTGTTACTGAACATATACCAGCGCCAAACGGTCGAGTATATTTATGCCGAGTATGTGCTCGAATCGGCGCAAGAATATAGCGACAATAACCTTGACGAGGTTCTGGATGGAAAACTGTTGGAAAAGTATATCGATCGACTTGCCGAAGAGTTACCCCCATCTCGCAAAAAGATTTTCATCATGAGCAAGCGCAAAAACTTGAGCAATAAAGAGATTGCTTTAGAGTTGAACATTTCGGAAAGTACCGTGGCTACTCAGTTGTCTTTGGCTCTCAAGTTTATGAAAGACAAGCTGATGAATCATTATGGCGAATTATTGACCGTAATCATATACACGGTGCTAATTAAGACTATTTAACCATGTAAAATTAGATAGGCGAAGAGGTTTACCTGTACACTAAGTAAAGTAACAATGGATAAGGACAGATTCAAAATACTCATTGAGAAATATCTGGAAGGCAACGCTTCGCCAGCCGAAATCGAGGAGTTGTGTAAATGGATACGCAACAACGATTCGCTCGATCGCTGGATGATGCGTGAAATCGAGAAATGCGATTCTTCTCTCGATAAGGAGGTTTACGACCGATTGTATAGTCGCATTAAAGAAGCCATAGATTCTCGAGAAGAGAAAACCCGCTCGAAAAGGATTGTCTTTACCCGACTCATACGTTGGGCCGCCATTATCTGCCTGCCTATTGTAGCGGCATTGATAACCTATGAATTGCTTTCGACGCCCACCCCCGACACCCTTCCGTTGATTGTATCGGCCGAAAGCGGCGAACGAGCTAAAGTACAGTTACCCGATGGTACACAAGTAAATATCAACTCGGCTTCACAGATAAGCTACCCCCAAAATTTCGGAAGCAAAGAACGGGTTATAGAACTCGATGGAGAGGCCTACTTCGAGGTGACGCCCGATAAAGAACGTCCGTTTATCGTAAAAGCTGCGGGACTTGAAATTACCGTATTGGGAACCTCGTTCGATATTAGCGCCTATAAAGATGACCCCGATGTCTCGGTAGTATTGCTGACGGGTAAAGTCGATGTAACATCGACACAAGGCCGCTGTGTGATGCAACCCGATGAAAAACTGGTCTATAATAAACAAACAGGATTGATGACGGTAGGCAAGGTCTATTCCAAAGAATATGTCGAATGGACCAACGGCAACCTGCGTTTCGAAAACGAATCGCTGGAAGATATTGTTAAAATCTTGTCTCGAGTTTATAATGTAAAGATTGTTTTTGATCAGGATTTCCCCAAAGAAAAATACTTCTTTACCGGATCGATTGGTAGTGGCGGAATAACCAATGCGCTGGATATTCTGTCGATGACATCGGCTTTGCAGTACGAAGTACGTGACTCGGTAATCGTGCTTCGCAAAAGATAAAATATTGCTCCTCCCTTTTATTTAAAGCCCTTTTGTAGAATGGCTTAGGCATTAGGCACCTTGGCATTTTGTTAAGGTAGGATTCCTGCGTCTTTGCTCCATCGTGCTCTGGGATATGAAGGAAAACATAGAAGTATAACAAATGTTAATTTTTGAATTGGATTGGATAAACCCCAACTCCGTCTTGTATACTTAATAGACGACGAAACAATATGAGAATAATACAAATTGTAGGTACCTTTTATACTAATATCTTGTAGTCAAAAGCAACAAAATGAAAAACGTATGAAATCAAACCATTTTTTAGTGAGGTGGCTGTGTGTTGCGCTGTTTGTGCTTTTTGCATGGAATATTCAGGCACAGATTACGGTCGATGTCAAGAACGAACCGTTAAAGGAGGTCTTAAAGCAAATAGAACGATCGAGCAAATACAGTTTCTTTTATAATGTCGAGTTGGAAGGTCTTGACAAGTTGGTAACAATCAAGACCGACAATGCCTCGTTGGAGGAGACGATGAAGCAGTTGTTGAAGGGAACCAACATTACTTTTGAAAAGAAAGTCGATAATGTCGTTGTGCTTCTGCCCAGGCAGAAAACGGCCAAGGAGAGTCGGGCTATTTCGGGTAAAGTGGTCGACGGAAACGGCGATGCTATTATCGGGGCAAGTATTATCGTTAAGGGCTCGTCGGTGGGAACCTCGACCGATGTGAACGGAAACTTTACGATCGATCATGTTTCTGGCCAGGCTATGCTGGTAGTCTCGTCGATTGGATATAAGAAAGAAGAGGTGGCCGTGACCGGTGGCACTCCTGTTGAAATACGATTGAGCGAAGACTCCAACTTAATGGACGAAGTGGTTGTCGTAGGTTACGGTGTACAGAAAAAGATAAACTTGACGGGCTCGGTCGTATCGGTCGATCACGATGTGCTGGCCAACCGACCCATAGCCAACGTGACAACAGGTTTGCAAGGCTTGCTACCGGGTGTATCTATCGTCAATACAACGAGTCGCCCCGGCGACAACAACTCTTCGATTCGGGTACGCGGTGTGGGTACCTTGAACAATTCCGACCCGCTTATTCTCATCGATGGTGTCGAGGGCGATATGAATACCTTGAATCCCGACGATATAGAATCGGTTTCGGTTCTGAAAGATGCCGCATCGTCGGCCATTTACGGGTCGCGAGCAGCCAACGGTGTTATCCTTATTACAACCCGCAAAGCCAGTCGCGAGGTGAAACCCACAGTTTCGTATAATGGTTATTTTGCCATGCAGACTCCTACGGCGCTGCCCGAAATGCTCGATGCGGTCGAGTATCTCACCCTGTTGAAAGAGGCTACGTCGAATGTCAATAAAAGTTGGGGATATACCCAAGAAGATATCGACGCAGTCATTAACGGAACCGACCCCAACTTCAGAGCCAATACCAACTGGATAAAGGAAATCACCCGAGATTATGCCCCACAACACGGACATAACGTCAATATCAACGGAGGAAATAAAACAATGGGATATTATCTCTCCTATGGAAACCTCACCACATCGGGGCTCATGGTGGGTAATGGCTATCATGCTACCCGTAACAACGTAAGAATGAAACTGAATACCGAGCTTTTCGACCGATTAACGATTAACGGTAACATGAGCTATACCGATGTGGATAACTGGACTCCGGCCACCAGCGACAGCGGAAGTTCGGGCCTTTTTTATCAAGCTTTGCGCTCGTCGCCTCTTACTCCTGTTAAGTTTACTGATGGACAATGGGGCTATGGCGGTAGCTCGGCTAACCCCATAGCACAAGCCTACGATGGCGGGTTCATCAACTATCACAAACGGGAGACTTCGTTGAATTTCAGTGCCGAACTGAAAATCATCACCGGCCTCACCGCCAAGGTACAGTATGCTACCCGGCTGGTCGATGTGCTGCGCAAACAACAGCAAAATATCATACAGCACTTTTATCCCGACACCGATACCCCGTTGGCCTATACCTCAAACACGAGCAAATTCAGCCAGCGAGATATTGCCCAGCGTTATCAGAACTTGATGGCTCAAGCCGATTACAATAAAACCATTGGCAAGCATTCGTTCCATATTTTGGCCGGTTTCTCGCAAGAATGGCAATTGTACCAGCAGATGGATGCCAGTCGGGAGGACTTGGTATCGAACGACTTGCATGTGCTGAATGCCGGAACCGATTTGCAGACCAATAGTGGTTATGACAACCACTGGGCCATTCGCTCGGGTTTTGGTCGCATCAATTATAACTACAACGACCGCTATCTGGTTGAAGCCAACCTGCGTTACGACCTCTCGTCGAGGTTCCATAAGAGTTGTCGAGGAGGTTATTTCCCATCAGCTTCGGTGGCATGGCGCATGTCCGAAGAGTCGTTCATGGAGTCGACCCGTAGCTGGCTCGACAATTTGAAAATACGGGCTTCGTATGGTACCTTGGGTAATCAATACACCTCGTCGCTTTATCCCTATATGGCTTTGATCAAGCCCTCTACCTCGAATATGCCTATCGGCGGTGAAATCACCTCATCGATGCAACAGAGTGAGGCATCGAACAATATATTGTCGTGGGAGACGATAAGAATGACTAACATCGGTTTGGATGCCAACCTGTTTGACAACCGCTTGTCGTTGACGGCCGACTACTTTATCAAGAATACCGATGATATTCTGTTGAAGGTGAAACTCCCCGATGTATTGGGTGTGAGCGAACCGTACCAGAATGCGGGGAAAGTACAAAACAAAGGTTGGGAAATAGCGCTGTCGTGGCAAGACAAGATTGGCAAAGACTTCCACTATGGCGTGAGCCTCTCCTTCTCCGATGTAAAAAACAAGGTGGTAAGTGTGGGCAATACGGCCGACGACTTTAGCGGCGACCAGATACGTGCCGTGGGCTATCCTATCGACGCTTTCTGGGGGTATAAGGCCGATGGCTTGTATACGGTCGACGATTTCAACTACGATCCCGCTACCAACACCTATACTCCCAAACCTACTACACCCATCATCGAGGAGTATCGCACCAAGGTGCAGCCGGGTGATATTAAATATGTCGATTTGAACGGCGACGGGAAAATTACCCCTACCGATGACCGCTGCTATATAGGCAGTTCGATACCTCGTTACAACTATACCATCGGGCTCAATGCCGCTTGGAGAGGCATCGATTTCAGCCTGTTGCTGCAAGGGGTAGGCAAGTGTGCCGGTTATATCGGAGGTATGGGTCGCCATGCGTTTACCGAACTGGCCAACTATCCTCAAAAAGCCCATCTCGACCGTTGGACTTGGGAGAACCAGAATCCCCATGCTTCGTATCCGCGTTTTACTTATGACGAGACCTATAACCGCGACGAGTTCTCCTCTTTCTGGATTGAAGATGCCTCGTATTTGAGAATAAAGAACTTGCAGGTAGGCTATACCATTCCTCGCAAAGGGATCATATCCAAATTGCACATCGAGAATTTAAGAGTTTATTTCTCGGGTGAGAACTTGTGGACTCTTACCGATTTCTTCCCGTCGTATGATCCCGAAATCCCAGTAAGCGATGGAGGCTACTATCCCATTACCTCTTCTTATTCAGTTGGGTTGAGTATTACGTTCAAATAATTATCGATGATATAAACAGTAAGTACATATGAAAACAAGATATTTAACCATTTTACTTTGCTCGATGTTGGTATGGTCGGGCTGCAACGATTCGTTCCTCGACAGGATACCCTTGGACGAGCTCACCGACGAGACTTACTGGGAGACCGAGGAGCATCTGATACTGGCTTCAAATGCCTGCATCAATTACCTGCGGGGGAAAAACATGAGTGTCGATATGGAATTTCTCGGCGACAATGTTTTTCGTGAACGTTCGTCGGAGTACAAGACGCTCGGGAGCGGTAACTTTACAAGTGATTTGTCGGTTATTAACTCCGAGTGGACCAACGACTATGACGGGATAAGACGCTGCAACCATTTCTTGGAGAACTATGAGCGGGCTCAGAAGGTTTCGGCTTCGATTCGGGAGCGCTATGCCGGTGAGGCTCGGTTCATGCGAGCCTATTTGTATAGTTACTTGGTCAACTGTTTCGGTGATGTGCCTTTGGTTGTCAATACCATCGATGTAGGCGATGAGGCTCTGTACGGCTCGCGTACCGACAAAGAGACTCTGATTGAGTGGATTCTCAATGAGTATGAATTGGCCGCTACGGCATTGCCCTATGCCAAAGATTTGAAAGATACCGAATTGGGACGTCCTACCAAGGAGGCCGCATGGGCTTTCAAGTCGCGCTTTGCCCTGTATCACGAACGTTGGGACGATGCTGTTGCTGCAGCAGAGGAAGTGATGACCGCCAATTTCCACAAGTTGTATGACAACGGCAACCCCGAGACGACCTACCACGAGTTGTTTACCCTTGCCGCCAACCCGGTAACAAACAAAAGCAACCGTGAGTTTATCGTTACCCGTCTGTATAGCGAGGAGGCCGGGTTGACCCATAACCTCAGCCGTGAGTTGCAGGTGCCCAACGAAGAAACTCGTTATGCGCCTACTCGTTCGCTCATGGATGCTTATCTGTGCAACGGGCTGCCTATAACCATCCCGGCAAGCCGTTATCGTGAGAATACCCACGAAGCCATCTTCAACAACCGAGATCCCCGTATGGCTCAGACTATCTTGAAACCCGGGGCTGAATGGGGCGGATATCCCGGAAAAACGATTTATGAACAACCCAAGTTCTCCAACTCGGCAACCAGTTGCCGCACGACAACCGGCTGGTATTTTACCAAATTTGTAGAGCTCTCGGCTATTTCGCGCTATAACAAAGACCAGAATGCAATCCCGCTGATGCGTTATGCCGAGGTTTTGCTCAACTGGATTGAGGCTAAGGAGATGCGTGGCGACGCTATTACCCAGCCCGATATTGACAAGTCGATCAATCTGCTCCGCGACCGGGTGGGAGCCGACAAGATGGTATTGACTACTTTGAAAGCCTATGGCCTCGACTTACGCGATGAGATTCGCCGCGAGCGTCGGGTTGAGCTGGCTCTCGAGGGCGAGCGTTACTTCGATTTAATGCGTTGGAAACAGGGCGACCTGCTGGCCAAAGATGTGACCGGCATGCGTAAAAGCACTGTGCCTGCCAGCGAATATGAGTATGTAAAGGATATTCCTACCGACAGCGAGGGTAACTTGGTCCTTATGACCGGTCGTACCTTCTCGGCTGAGAAGAATTATCTGTGGCCCATACCGTTTACCCAAACGCAGCGCAACCCTAATTTGTTGCCCAATAATCCCGGGTGGTAATCTATTTGAGAATCATTAAACTATCTTTTATATGAGAACTCATTGTACATTCATCTTATGCCTGTTTGGAGTGCTTTTAATGACAGCTTGCGGTTCGTCCGACCCAGTTTTATCTGGGCCGGATGAAACCGAAAGTGAAGAATCTCTGGTAACCTTGGCCGGGGACCGTTCATTTTCTTTGTTGTCGTTGAGCGCCGATAAGGGAATGGCCTCGGGCTCGTACCAGGTAGAACCTTTGGCCGCATTTATTCAAGAAAACAATACCGATGTGGTGGCTTTGCAAGATGTCGATTATGGGACTACTCGTACCGGCAAGACCAATTTGGTGGCCGATGTTGCCTATCGGTGCAGCAAAGAGGGTAACCGCAGGCAGGGTGTATTTGCCTCGACCGGGCGTGAAGATGGTGGCGAAACCGGTGTCTCTCTTTTTGTGCGAGAGTGCTTTTATGGAACTAATAAGGTGAATTTGAACAATGAGTTGGTGTTACTCACCATGCCTTATGAATTGAAATCGGGCGAGACGGTTCTTGTAGCTACTTGTCAGTTCGATCGGAACGATGCCAGCAAAAGGGTTCGCCAGGCCGAGGCTCTGGCTGCTTATGCCGACCAAGTGAAACAGAATATTGTCATCTGTGCCTCTATTCATGAGGACTTGTCGGGGAATGTCCTCAATATCTTGACAACAAAATACCGTCGTTCTTGCAAGTTTGCAGCAGAGAATACCTATCCTGCCGATGAGCCTGTATCAAGGTATGATTACATTCTCACCCCTCTTTCTCAAAATTGGGGAACACAGACGGTAATGGTAAAAGGCGATGCCACGGTATCGAATCATAAAGCATTATTCATACGAATAGGATTAAAATAGGGAACAATGAAAAAGTATAATCATCTGTTTATTTGTGCATTGATGTTACTCTCCCTGTCGTGGAGTCTGGTTGGCTGTTCCGATGACAACGAAGATTATCCGAAAGGAGAACGTCCGCCGGTTATCGAGTCGGTCCGTAAAGTAGCTTGCATAGGCAACAGTATTACTTACGGAGCTCGACAGTTCTTGAACGACCGGGAAAAAGAGTGTTATCCGGCCTTACTGGGCAATATGCTGGGCGAAAACTTCGAGGTAGGCAACTTTGGCTGTAGCGGTACTACCCTGCTGAAAAACGGGAATCAGCCCTATTGGAACACCAAAGAGTTTACCAATGCAAAAGCCTTTCTCCCCAACATTGTAATTGTCAAGTTTGGAACAAACGATTCGCGGTCGATCAACTGGCCCAATCACGGGGCGGAATTTGAGTCCGACTTGACCGATTTCGTGCTCGAGCTTCGCAGCCTGTCTACCCGGCCCAGAGTTTTCCTGTGTACTCCGGCAATTGCATACAGCAATTCGATTGGTGCCGATGACGGGGTGATTACCTCCGAGATTATTCCTGCCATTGAGCGGGTAGCCGAAACTCAAGGTCTCACCGTAATCGATCTGCACACTGCATTGCAAGGACATCAGGACTTATTCCCCGACGGAATTCATCCCGGCATAGAAGGTAACCAGCTAATAGCATCGACCATTTACGATGTATTAGCTCGAGAATATTCTTTAAACAATTGAAAATTAAAATTATGACCAAAAAATTTATATTCATTTTGCTGAGTGTGTGTCTGTGGGGCAGTGTGTCGGCTCAGACTCAACTTAAAATCATGTCGTTCAATATTCATGCGGGGTACGATGCCCCGATGGCCGATATTGCGGCCTTTATCAAGGCTCAAGATCCCGATATCGTGGCTTTGCAAGAGGTCGAGTATTATACCAACCGTTCGGGAGCCAATAAGCCGAGAACAATTAACAACAATATCAATATGCTCAATGAACTGGCTGCTCTTACAGGGTATCAGGGCATGTTCTACGTCACCCTCGAAAGTTGCTACGGAGGAAAATTTGGCAATGCCATTCTGAGCAAGTACAGTTTCGACGAGACCCGTCGTATCATGTTGCCTTGTGCTGCCGGAACCGAACAGCGCTGTGCCGCTATTGCCGATATTACTTTGCCCGATGGAACCGAGGTCTCGATTGTCGACACCCATCTCGACATGTCCAATCTCGATAACGGCATGGCTCAGATTAAAGAGGTGGCCCGTATCCCCCAAATGGGCAAGTGGTATCTCTTGGCTGGTGATATGAACCGCCGTGTGGGTACGGCCGAGATAAATGAACTGTCGAGCGTGTGGACTCTGGCTTTCAGCGAGGGCTTTGACCATATAGGCTATTATCCGTCGAGTGGCTGGGTAGTCAAGGAAACAAAAGTGTTTTCCGACAACACCTTGTCGGACCATTTTCCGATCATGGTCACACTCGAGCTGGCCAAATAACAGGAAACCAAAAGAGTATCATATTGTCTTATTCTCAGTTTAATTTTAATCGTCGTCTAAATTATTTACTATTAAAAACATGGAGTTATGAAACTAAGAAAAATTTACATCGGAGCAGGAATTATATTGCTTCCCTTATTTTGTGTAGGAGAAGCTATGGCCAAAGATGCCAAGTTTGAAACGGCGGCTTCGTATGGTAGTACGGGGGCCGACGAGCCGTACAGTTCGTTGACCGATGCCGACGGCAACTATTATATTTCGGGCATTTGCCGGGGTAATGTCGAGTTTACCAATGGTACGATGGTAAAAGGCCGTGGCGGTATGGACGCTATTCTTGTGAAATATGATGCCGAACTGAATTTCCAGTGGGCTCGAGGAGTCGGTGGTACGAAAGACGATTCGTTTGAGCGCATTGCGGTTACCTCGGGTGGCGACATTGTGGCCGTGGGCAAAATTGCGGGCGACGTAACTATCGATGGCACCGACCAGACCTGGAGTGCTACTCAGTCGACCGATGCCTGCATTGTAGTCTATGGTAAAGACGGAACCTATAAAAACTCGGCCGTGATAAAAGGTACGGGAGCTTCTCTGTGTAACTCGGTTGCTACCGACAGCGAAGGCCTTATCTACGTGACGGGTTCGACCATAGGACAGACCGATTTCGGAAACGGAAAGAGCGTGACTATTGGTGGAACTGATACCGGCACCTTTTTGGCATGCTACAACAGTTCGCTGGAATGCCAGTGGGCTATTGCAGGCTTTGGCCCCAAATATTCTTATGGCTGGGACGTGAAACTGGATAAAGACGAGAATATCCTGCTTACCGGCCGTTTTGGTTCTTCGTTTACCCTCACCGGTACCGATGGGGAGTCTATTACAACCGACATAGGCGGTGAGTCTACCCAGGATACTTATGTGGCCAAACTCTCTCGCGAGGGTGTGGGACAGTGGATTACCCATGTAAAGAACTCCAACCGTATCGATACTCGCTCAATCGATTCCGACTCTCAAGGGAATGTTTATATCTGGGGGCACTGCCAATCGGCTGTTACTCCTGAGGGACAACCGGCTCTCGGGTTCAATGGAAATTTCGATTCGTTCCTGATTAAGTATTCACCTGCGGGAGCCTATCTGGACGGTATGAACCTGGGTGGAAGCGGTCGCGACGAGTCAAAGGCTCTGTTCATCGACAAGAACGACGATGTGTATGTGGCAGGTAATATAAATGGCGATGGCTCCAAAGGCGGAACGGCCGTGAACATGAATCCCCGCGGCGAGTCTAAGGAGTATACTTCCAAAGGCCATGATGGTTACTTTGCTAAATATGACGGTGAAACTTGGGAACTGGTACAACTTGAAAAGACCATTACTCCCGATAACGCCAACCAGCACGAGATAGCCTGGTGCGTAACCATGTCGCCCGATTGTGATAAAGTCTATGTGACAGGTCATCACAATAACGGCTCTACGGTCTTCGATGGTGTAGACCTCACGCTTCCTTTTGTAGGCGATTATGATGTGTACACGGTGTTGTATTCCTATGTACTGATGGTGAAGACCAAGACTCTCGAAGCAGGAGTCGTTGGTGAGCCCTATTACAGCAATATCGTTGTCGACAATACCGAAGGTGCTGTGTCGTTTGAGATTACCGAGGGTGCACTCCCCGATGGACTTTCGTTGAGCGACGACGGGGCTATCTCGGGAACTCCTACCAAGAATGGTTCGTTCACGTTTACGCTTCAGGTATCGGACGAAGCATCGTCTATTCAGAAAGAGTACACGCTGGTTATCAAGTCGGGTGAAGGCTGCGATGTGTTTATCGTGACCGACCATTGTCCCGATGCCTATATAGGCTATCCCTATTCGCTCCAACTCGAGATAGAGGGCGAGGGTATTACATGTGCGCTTACTGGTGGGGCCTTGCCCGATGGCCTTACCTTGTCGCCCGAAGGACTTATTTCGGGAACTCCTTCCGAGTCGAATGAAGAGGGCATTTACAGCTTTACGGTGAAAGCTACCGGTGCGTCGGGTTGCGACGATGAACTGGAACTGCAAATGATACTTTCCAACGACGATCCCAGTAGCATAGAGGGTATAAGCGCCGATTCATTCCAGTTATATCCCACAGTGGCTTATGGCGAAATAACCATGAAGGCCAGCTTCGGTAAGAGCGTACGGGCTCAAGTCAACATTGTGACTCCGTTGGGTACCAGCGTATGGAGCAAGGCATTCTATGGCGATGTAATCGACGAGGCTATCTCGACAGTCGATATGCCTGAAGGTGTTTATTATCTGGTATTGTCGACCGACGAAGGTCGATTGACCAAACCTTTTATCGTGAAGAAGTAGTAGTAAATTGGTTTTCTAACGACGGACCCCGGTATCTTCTTTTAGTCCGGGATATCGGGGCCGTCGCTTATTTTTGTAGTGTTAGAACATGAAAAGAAGTGAATTTTTAAGGCTGATGGGAGCAACGACTGTTGCTGCCGCTCTATCCGATTTCAAGGCCATATCGCAGACTGTAGAGTCGTTGAATGGCTCGGCCACAGCCGGTTCGGACGATTTGGCCAAACTGCTTGAATCGGATTTGGAGAGCCAGGAAGCCGTGGTCGACAAGCCGGTAACGGCCATTGTCATTGGGGCTGGTGCCCGTGGTCGCACGTATGCCAGCTACTCCGAGCATTATCCCAAATCGCTCAAGATTGTGGGTGTTGCCGATATAAATCGGGAGCGACAGGAGTATATGAAGAATCTGTACCAGATACCCGATGAAAATTGCTTTGACGATTGGAGTGAAGTGTTCAGTCGGCCAAAGTTTGCCGATGCGGTGATTATTGCCACACCCGATAACCTGCACTATGCACCGGCTTTGAAAGCGATGGCTGCCGGTTATGATTTGCTATTGGAAAAGCCTGTAGCACAATCGATTAAAGAGTGTACCGATATTTTGAAGTATGCCAAGCGGTACGACCGCATTGTGGGTATTTGCCATGTGTTGCGGTATGCACCCTATTTTATTGCTCTAAAAAAGGTGCTCGACTCGGGGAAGATTGGCGATTTGGTGAGCATACAGCATATGGAGTGTATCCGATTCTATCACATGGCCCACTCGTATGTACGGGGAAATTGGAAAAGTTCGAAAGATACCACCCCTATCATTATTGCCAAATCGTGCCACGATATGGATATGATGCGATGGCTGGTCAACAAACCGTGCAAGTCGGTGTCGGCTTATGGCGGATTGAAACTGTTCAAGCGGGAGAATGCTCCCGAAGGTTCTACCGCTCGATGCCTCGACTGCCCGGTAGAATCGGAATGCCCCTACTCCGCAAAAAAAATCTATCTGGAACAGCGTCAGTTCCTGTATGTTTTCGATATACCCGACAATGATTGTCACAACCGGAAATACGACAGCCTCATTTTGGAAAAGTTGAGAACATCGGAGTATGGACAATGCGTCTACCGTTGCAACAACGACCAGTGCGACCATTTCGTGGCTTCTCTCGAGTTCGACGGCAACATAACCGGCGCCTTTTCGATGGAGGCATTTACGGCAACCGGTGGTCGTCTGACCCGCATTATGGGAACAAAAGGATGGATCGAGGGTGATATGAAGAAGTTTACCGTTACCGATTTTCTCACCCGTAAACAACTGGTATGGAATAAGGATATTTCTTCCTTGCCGGGATACGAAGGCCATGCCGGCGGCGATTTCGGTATTGTGAAAGACTTTGTGCTGGCCGTAGCCAATCGCGATGCGTCTTATCTAACCAGTACAATCGACCTCTCTATCGAGAGCCATGTCATGGGATTCTTGGCTGAAAAAAGCCGGGTACTCAAGAAACGGATAGATATGTAACGACAAAACATGTTTTTCTCATACACGTGAAGTAGAGCTCAACCATGAGAATTGAGTTTTCGAAAGATAGATAAGTGATACCGGGCCGGGAACATTGCGACAATGCTCCCGGCCTATTTTTTGAGAGCGTATCGAAACGAGGCAAAATAAAAAAGGCGAAACTCTGCGGGAGCTTCGCCTGATAGATTTTCTGAAGTTGTGGTCCCACTTGGGCTTGAACCAAGGACCCCCTGATTATGAGTCAGATGCTCTAACCAACTGAGCTATAGGACCGGCACGGATATTTCCGTAAGCGAGTGCAAAGATAGCGGTTTTCATAGAAAGCCACAAATATTTTGCCGTTTTTTCTCGAAAATATCGCGACGATAGAGTCCGGGCAGAGTTCAACGACAGATATTGCGGCTGAGTCGAGGATTGCCGACGGCTGCCTATCGTGCAATCGAAGCGGCCAGGGCCTCCCGGCAACAGGCCCGGATGTACTAAATTCTCTTTACAAATACCCGATAGCTGCACAAAATTCGCTACTTTTGCATCACTTAACTTGTAGAGCTATGGAGGCTTCATTGACGGGTATTCGCAATTTGCTTTTCGACTTGGGCGGGGTGATTATCGACCTCGACCAGCAGCGGTGCGTCGATGCGCTGGCGGCGCTGGGCGACACGCAGGCGGCCAACATGCTGGGGCTGTATGGCCAGCAGGGCGAGTTTATGAAACTGGAGGCCGGCGAAATATCGGCGGCCGATTTTCTGGCTTACATGCACCGTCGCATCGGTCGTGACGGGGTGTCGGACCGCGACATCGTCGATGCCATCAACGCGTTTCTCGTAGGTATCCCCGTCGAGCGTCTGCAGTTGTTGCGCCGGTTGCGCAGCCACTACCGGGTGATGATGCTGAGTAACACCAATCCCATCATGTTCGATACGAAGATTGCCGACTGTTTTGCCCAGGAGGGGCTGACGGTGGAGGATTATTTCGACGACATCTACCTCTCTTACCGGCTGAAAGCTTGCAAACCGAATGCCGAGATTTTCGAGAAGGTGATTGCCTCGTCGCACATCGTACCGCAGGAGACGCTCTTCTTCGACGACTCGCAAAAGAACCTCGATGCCGCCGCGGCTCTCGGATTCAAGACTCATCTCGTAACGCCCGACTGCGGCATTATCGACTTTTTCAACTCTCGCCCATGACCACCCGACCGACCGACATAGCTCCGAACCAACCGCTGTTTGCTACGCTGGGCGTATTCGATGGTGTGCACCGCGGCCACCGGGCCGTGATTGCCCGGGTCGAGGCCGAAGCGGCTGCACGTCGACTGGCATCGGCCGTGATTTCGTTTCGCACGCACCCGCAACAGGTGTTGCACCCCGAGGTGCCGTTTCGCCTGCTCACTTCGCCCGACGAACGCGAGGCGTTGCTGCGGCAAACGGGTGTCGACCGCGTGATTTTTCTCGACTTTACCCGCGAGATGTCCATGCTCTCGGCCTTCGACTTCCTTCGGGTGCTGTCGTCGCAGTACCGGGTCAAGGGGCTGATTATCGGCTACGACCATCGATTCGGTCACAATCGGGCCGAGGGATTCGACGACTATGTGAAATATGGCAAGGAGCTGGGGATGGAGATTCTACACGCCGAGGAGCTGGTGACCGACGCCGGGCCGGTGAGCTCGTCGATCATTCGCAAGCTGCTGTTGCAGGGCGACCTGGCCACAGCCAACCACCTGCTGTCATACCCCTATACGCTTCACGGGCATGTGGTGAACGGTTTTCATGTGGGGCGCGAGCTGGGATTCCCCACGGCCAATATCGACATCGACTACCCCGATAAGCTGATTCCGGCAAACGGGGTATATGCCGTGCGGATTGTACGGGCCGACGGACATCGCTACGGCGGCATGCTCAACATCGGCAACCGCCCTACCCTGAACCGCCCCAACGACTACTGTATCGAGGCCAATATCTTCGACTTCGCAGGCAATCTCTATGGCGAGGCTTTAGCGGTGGAGCTGGTGCAGTATATACGCCCCGAACAGACGTTTGCCCACATCGAGGCACTGCAGGCCCAACTGGTAGCCGACGAGGCCGCCATCCGCAAAATTCTGGCCGAATAGGCCCCCTTACAACGATACCTGATAATCCTGTTTGTTCAGTTTGGGATTGCAGCAGACAAACCCCACATTTTTCATGTCGACCGTCACGCGCACCCGCTCGTCCTTGAGGAGCGACTCCCACCACTCTTTCACCGCACTATTCCGGCGAATGCCGTCGATTATCAATATCGAAGGCTTGTCGAGCGCCGGGTCGAGCAACCGGGGCAACGCCCGATACTGAGCCTTGGGCAGACGATTGACCACGATATAGAAACCCTCGTGCTCACCGGCCAGATAATCGGGGAGTGCAATGGCATGAGGTTCCCGCACAAATTCGGCCTGCTCGCCGGCCTCGGCAAAGAGCTGTTCGGCAAAACTGCCAATCTCGGCATTCGGCTCGACTATCGTCAGACGTGCCGAACGCTCGGCCAGCCGCAAATAGAGCGACGAGATGCCCCACGAAGAGCCTATCTCGAGAATGTCGTCGGGCCGGAAGAAGTTGGTCAGCCGAAAAAAGAGACGCCCCCGGCTCTTGGAGATGAGCCGTCGCTGCCGTTTCTGCCGCCGCTGAAGGGCATCAATGACACGAGCACGAGCTATTGCCTCTACATCGTCGTAGGCATAATAACGGGCCTTCTCGCGTATCACCTTCGTGATGAGACGAAAGGCAAAGGGCGAGTGGATACCGAAGCCCCAGGCTTGACGCATGCGGCTCATCGGCGAGGTATACTCCTTCCAGAACTTCTTCTGCATAGACTACGGCTTTTAGGCTTGCGGTACCGATTTACGACGACGCCAATAGACTACCCCCGTGCCCACAAAGCCGGCCAGGATGAGGAAGAGCGACACATAGGCAATGGCTTCGGTCGTATGTACCGAGGGCGGGTCAAACCGGAATATCACTTCGTGTTCGCCGGCCGGCAGATTGACAGCCCGCAACACGTAGTTTACACGCGCCATATCGATGGGTTTCCCGTCGACAGTCACCTGCCAGCCCCAAGGGAAATAAATCTCGGAGAAGACCGCTAAACCGCCTTGTTGCGAACGGTAGCGATAGGTAAGCTCGTCGGGCTTGTAGGCAGTCTCGTAGATGGTGTCGCCGGCTGCGGGGGGAACCACCTTGTCGCCAATCTCCCGGGCAAAGCGGCGATCGGCCACCGCCGTGTGCGACGGGTCGAAGTCGGTAATGGCTGCCATCTCGGCATCGGCATTGTCGACCCACTCGACCTCCGATACAAACCAGGCGTTGCCCAGCGCTCCGGGGTTGCGCACGACGGTCTCGCGCCCATCCTCGAGCGGCTGTATGATGTAGCGGGTATTGAGCATGTTCAGTACCATCATGTTGCCATTGACGAGCTGACGGTCTATCAGGTCTTGATAGCGGCGCAATTTGGCGGCGTGGTAGCCGCCGACCGACTTGTGGTAATACGACGTGCGGGGCTCGTTGAAACTGGCTGCCAGCGTCTCGCCGGCCGCCGCATTGAGCACCCGGTAGTTCATGTCCTTGTCTTGCAGGATATAGCGGTCGGCATCGGTCATGGGGAAGGGATTGGTCTTGCGGGCCGGTGTCACGAAGTTGTCGCTGTTGAGATAGCGCTTGTTGACCGGATACATATCGCCTACCAGAATCACCGCCAGGGCCACCATGGCCACGGTAGCACTCACCTTCTTCCGATTGAGCAGCCACAGCACGGCAAAGCCCAGCACCACGATGATGAACGATCGCCAGGCATCGGCCGTGAAGATAGCCTTGCGGGCTTCGGCCACACCGGCAAAGAGTTCGGCATAACCGGGTTGACCGGCGGCTTCGCGCTCATAGTCTTTCAGGAAGGTATCGAAGAAGCCGGGAGCCAGAGCCGCCAGCAGAGCGATACCGGCCACAATGCCGCCGCTCAGGTAGAACCACCGTTTCTCACGCGAGAGTATCGACGGGTCGTCGAATATCTTTTTCAGCGCCAGCACGGCCAGCAGCGGCATGCAGAACTCGGCCACCACCAGGATGCTCGACACCGTGCGGAACCGATTATACATGGGGAAGTAGTCGATAAACCAGTCGGTGAGCCACATCATGTTCTTACCCCACGAAAGCATGACGGTCAGAATCGTCACCACCAGCAAGGCCCACTTGAGCGGCGTGCGCACGATGAAGCAACCCAGCACGAAGAGGAAGAAGATGAGGGCACCCACATAGACCGGGCCCGAGGTAAAGGGCTGGTCGCCCCAATAACGATCGAGCTGCGACAGGTAGGGACGAATCTCGGGATTGGCCGCCTTCACCGCCCGCTCGCTCTCAGAGAGCGGACCGCTGGCACCACCCTTGCTGTCGGGAATCAGGAGGGTGAGAGTCTCCATCTTGCCGTAGCTCCACTGGGTGATATACTCTTTGTCCAGACCGCTTCCGGCCGGTTTGGCCACCTTGTCGCCATCGGGCGAAGAGAGCTCGGTATGGCCTCCACGCATCGACTCTTTGGAATATTTGTAGGTGTGATACAGATTCGAAGCATTGGCACCCACGGCCAGCACGGCAGCTACCAGCAACACGCCGGTGGCCTTGAAAAAGCGCGGCATGGTGTGCGAGCGGTAGTGCTCCACGCCATAGGCAACGACTACGGCACAGATGACAAAGAGGAAGTAGTAGGACATCTGCACGTGGTTCGACATGATTTGCAACGCGCCGAAGAGTGCCGCCAGGGCTCCACCCAACAGATAGCGCCCCCGATAGGCCAGAATGATGCCGGCAATCGTAGGGGGAATGTAGGCGAGCGTGATGAACTTCCAGATATGGCCCGCCGCAATAATGATAAAGAAGTAGGACGAAAAGGCATAAGCCACCGCACCGAAGGCCGCCAGATACCACCGCACGTTGAGCGTGAGCAGCAGAATATAGAAGCCCAGCATCATGATGAAGACCAGCGACACGGGCGATACCAGCCACAGGTTATAGACGTGCTGCAACCCCTTCAGCGGAGCGTTGCTCGAGTAGGTGGGTGCAATCTGGAAGGTAGGCATACCCGAGAATACCGAGCCGGTCCAGCGAGGCATTTCGCCCGTTTGCTCGGCGTAGGTCTTGGCTTCGTGGCCTATGGCCAACCCCTGCTGGGTATCGTGTTGGAACAGAATCTTGCCTTCGACAACGTCGGGCGAGAAATAGATAAACGACAAGACGACAAACAACAGGACCGGCAAGAGGGCCCAAAGGTTCTTATGACTTTTCATTGTTACGAATCTGTATTTTTTTTGCAAATGTACAAGTTTAACCGTAATTATCACGCTCCCAGGCGAACAAACTGAAACAAAAACCCTCTTTCAGGCAACTTTGCCTTTCGGAGAAAAAAGAGGGCCGGGGTTGCACATGCAACCTCGGCCCTATGATGGTCTATTTATCTGCTAACTTATTTTACAAGCGAAGTGATGTCGAATTTGGCAAATTCAAGATCGGTAGCAGCTTGTTGAGCTTTTGCAGAATCCATGCTGATAGCTTTCTTCAGGTTCGAAACAACCATTTGTTCGTTGTTGGTACGAGCACCCAGAACAGCCATCAGGTAGTACGTGTTGGCATTGGGAGTTTCAACACCGGCCAGCGTAGCTTTAGCCTTGCTGTAATCTTTTACCAAGATTTGAGCCAGAGCGGCGTTGTTCGATTTAACATCGCCAAATGCTTTTACGGCTGCGTTGTAGTCGCCTTTCTTCATGTAGAATACACCCAGAGCTTCGTTGAGTTCCTCAACACCGGCCGATTTGCCAAAGGCTTGTTCGGCGGCAGCGTAATCGCTGTTCGAGAGAGCGATCAAACCTTGGTTCATAGCCACCTCGGGAGTATTGGGAGCGATGCGGGCAGCCTTGTCGAAGTTAGCTTTGGCAGCAGCGAGGTCGCCTTCTTCGTATTGAACCATACCCAGGTTGTTGTAACCACGGTAGTCGTTCGGATAGATTTCAACTACTTTCGTATAGATGGCAGCTTTCTCTTTGTTGGTCTTAACCAGCGTAGCAGCGTAGAGCAGTTCGTCAACCGAGAGGGCTTTAGCATCTTCTTGAGCCAGTTTCGAGATTTCCTCGTCCGATTTACCGATTACGTTCACCGAAGCCGTGATTCTCGAATAACGCAGTTGCGGGAGAATCTCCTCGGCCAATACTTTGAATACCGACGACATGTTCTTGATTTCACGTTCGCGTTGTTCGGGGTCGGAGTACATCGAAAGTACGTTCAGGATGAGCTCTTTGTCTTGGATGTTCGATTTCGAAACCAGTTCTTGGAAACCTTCCCAGTCTTGAGCCGTAAATTCGGCAGTCATGTCGGCTTCAACTTTGTCTTTCTTCAAGCTCTTCTTCATGTAGTTAACCGTATTCTTCTCACGGTTCTCGGCCAGCGTGGTATTCAGTTTCACACCACCATCAGGCGAAGCGTAAGACGAAATGTTGATGTTGGTCAACTCTTTGTTGGGAGCCGTAGCAGCAGCGTTGATTTCGTTGTGGAGAGCTTTCATCTCTTCCGATTTCAGTTGCTCAGCACGCAGGTTGGCCTGTTGGATGAGGAACATGATGTCGGCCGAGTAGGTCTCTTTGATAATACGTTGGAACTTGTCGGGCGTGATAGCGGGGTTCACCTCTTGAGCGTTGGCGATTTCGGCCGTAGAAACGACACCCTCGGCAACCGTTACACGAGGCAATTCATACGTTTTGTTACCTCTTTGAACTTTGAAAGCCAGTTGCAGTTCCGATTTACGCATCTCGGGAATGTATTTGAAGTTTACAGGCATGGAAACAACACCACCCATTTTGTACGAAATGGCTTGGTCGTTACCTTCTACCTTTTCCCCTTGATAAACAAACGGAGTACCGGCAGTTTCACCCTCGGCGTAAACCAGGTAGGGAGTTACTGTAACTACCGATTTCTTATCGAAATACTTTTCAGGGAAAGTTCCCGTAATGGTTGCAGGAACCTGGCCACCTACTACTTCAAGAGGAGAAGGGGTCACCGTAAAATAATCGGCCGATAACGGCTTCATGTCTTTGTTACACCCTACAAATGCCAATGTCATGAGAAGCATTAGGGGAAGATAGATTTTCTTAATCATAATAATAATTGTTTGGTTACACTTATTTTTGAAATATTTCCTTTCCTATTTTGAAGAACAGAATTAGTGCATTTCATATTTAAAGGCAAAAATAAACAAAAATAGAACACTCTCACTATTTTTATACAATTTTTTTTCTCTAACCCCCTTTATTGGGGGCTTTCCGCTGGTTTCGGGGATGATATTGCAAGATTTCCTGCCGCAGGAACTGCCTGTCGAGGTGGGTATATATCTCGGTGGTGGTGATGCTCTCGTGCCCCAACATCTGTTGAATGGCCCGCAGGTTGGCCCCCCCCTCGAGCAGGTGGGTGGCAAAGGTATGACGCAGCGTGTGGGGGCTCACCTGCTTGCGAATGCCACACCGCTCGCAGGCCCGTTTCACAATATAGTAGACCATCACCCGGGTAAGCTTCGCCCCCCGCCGGTTCAAAAACAGAATATCTTCGCTGCCCCGCTTGATGTCGAGCTCCCGCCGGTCTTCCAGATAGAGGTTTATCTCGCGTATCGCGTTCTGCGAGATGGGAACGAGGCGACGCTTCTCGCCCTTGCCCTCGACAATGATATAACCGTCGGTCAAATAGAGGTCGGAGATACGCAGCCCCACCAGCTCCGACACCCGCAACCCGCAACCATAGAGGGTCTCGATGATGGCTCGGTTGCGACGGTCCTCGGGTTGCGACAGGTCGAACGACTCGACCATACGGTCTACCTCATCGACCGTGAGCACATCGGGCAACTTCACCCCCAGCTTCGGACTCTCGATCAACTCCGAAGGGTCGTTCTCGATGAGCTTCTCCAACTTCAGGAAACCGAAAAACGACTTGATTCCCGAGATGATGCGAGCCTGCGACCGGGCTCCGATGCCCAGGTCTTGCAACGTGCATACAAACCGGTGCAGGTCGTCGCCGGTAACCTGACTCCAATCGAGATTCTCGGTCTGAATAAAATCCACAAGCTTCTCGACATCGCATTGATAGCCCTCTACCGTATTGGTGGAAAGCCCTCGTTCCAACTTCAAATAGCGCCCAAAACGCTTCAACAAATTATCTGCATCGACTTTTGGCATACTCTTTTTATCCGATATATCATTTTTTTCCGTAATTTTGCCCTATCTTAGGGAGAATATCCCGGAGCATCGGCTTTCAGGGCAAAGATAGTGAAAGGCGAGAGCAGAAAAATCAAACTCGTTTGAGATTTTTTGCCGAGCCGTATCCTGTCTTATCTAAAGATAGTGAAAGGCGAGCGCAGAGACAAACCGAAACGGAGTTTCGTGTTTTGGCTATGCCGAGCCGACTCCTATCTTCTGTAAAGATAGTGAAAGGCGAGTGCAGAAAAATCAAACTCGTTTGAGATTTTTTGCCGAGCCGCATCCTGTCTTATCTAAAGATAGTGAAAGGCGAGAGCAGAGACAACTGAAAACAAAACTTTCAAATTGGACTATGCCGAGCCGTATCCTATCGCATCGAATCTAAATAGACAAAAAGGCCGGAGGGACAATCGGCAGAGAGACTCTCCGTACAAAAAAGATTGTTATTATGGATATACTCATTATCAACGGGCCCAACCTCAACTTGTTGGGCAAACGGGAAAAGAGCATTTACGGGGAAAAAAGTTTCGACGACTTTCTCGGCGAGTTGCAACAGCGCTATGCCGACCACCGCATCGGCTATTTCCAGTCCAATATCGAGGGCGAACTCATCGACAAGATTCAAGAGGCGGGGTTCTCTTGCGACGGCATCGTGCTCAATGCCGGAGCCTACACCCACACCTCCATCGCCTTGAGCGATGCCATACGTGCCGTACCGGCTCCCGTGGTCGAGGTACACATTTCCAATATCCACGCCCGCGAGGAGTACCGCCACAAATCCATGATAGCGGCAGCCGTTGCCGGCTCGATTATCGGGTTCGGACTCGACTCGTACCGACTTGCCATCGAGGCTTTGATTGAAAAAAAACGATAAACCCCTTTCACCTATGTCCAAATACACGAAAATAGTAGCGACCATATCCGACTCGCGCTGCGATGTCGACTTCATCAAACAACTCTACGACAACGGCATGAATGTCGTTCGTATGAACTCGGCCCACCTGCAGGAAGAGGGATTCCGCAAAATCATCGACAACGTGCGCGCCGTCTCCAACAAAATAGCCATCCTGATGGATACCAAGGGCCCCGAGGTGCGCACCACCGCACTGGCCGACGGTAACAATCTGTCGTTTGTCACGGGCGACTTCGTGCGCATTACCGGCCGCGAGGGGACCCTCACCGGCCACGGATACATCGGGGTAAGCTACCCCAACTTTGCCCAAGACCTGGAGGTGGGCAGCCACATCCTCATCGACGACGGCGAACTCGAGTTCATCGTACGCGGCAAAGAGAACGACGAACTGCTGTGCGAGTCGCTCAACAACGGCGAACTGGGAGCCCGCAAGAGTGTCAACGTGCCGGGCGTGCGCATCAACCTCCCCTCGCTCACCGAGCGCGACATCCGCAACATCCGCTATGCCATCAAGCAGGAAATCGACTTCATTGCCCACTCGTTCGTGCGCAGCAAACAGGATGTGCTCGACATTCAGGCCATTCTCGACGAGTATAAGAGCCCGATCAAGATTATCGCCAAAATCGAAAACCAGGAGGGTGTGGACAACATCGACGAGATACTCGAGGCCGCATACGGCGTGATGGTAGCCCGCGGCGACCTGGGTATCGAGGTACCCCAGGAGAAGATTCCCGGCATCCAGGCCCGCCTCATCAAGAAGTGCATCCAGGCCAAAAAGCCGGTTATCGTCGCCACCCAGATGCTCCACTCGATGATCAAGAACCCCCGGCCCACCCGTGCCGAGGTAACCGACATAGCCAACGCCATCTACCAGCACACCGACGCCCTCATGCTCAGCGGCGAGACGGCCTACGGCAAATATCCCGTCGAGGCGGTAGCCACCATGGCCCGCGTAGCCGAGGAGGCCGAAAACAACAAGCTCACCGAGAGCAACATCCGGGTCATTTCGTCGGCCGACGAACCCGACGTCACCTCGTTCCTGGCCAAACAGGCGGTAAAGACCTTCAACAAACTGGGTACAAAGGCCATCATCACCGACAGCTATACGGGCCGCACCGCCCGCTATGTGGCTGCCTACCGGGGACGCTACCCGGTGCTGGCTCTCTGCTACTACGAGCGCACCATACGGTTGCTGGCTCTCTCTTACGGCGTATTCCCCCTCTATCAGGAGCGCACCCGCACCTCGCGCGAATACCTGTTCAACGGCCTGAACCACCTCATGGAGCTGCACCTCATCGACCGTGACGACCTCATTGCCTACCTGGGCGGAGGATTCGGCGAAGGAAAGGGCACCACATTCCTCGAGATAAACCGGATAAGCGAAGTGCTCGACAACTTCAACCACTATACCTTGCCCAATATCGAAGACGCCGAAGCATGACCCGCGAACTGGAAGAGTACATATTGACCCACATCGACCCCGAGGACGAACTGCTTGCCGCGCTCGACCGGAATACGCACCTGTATCACCTGCGGCCCCGCATGGTGTCGGGCCATCTGCAAGGGCGCATTCTCAAGATGTTCTGTCGCATGATGCGGCCGCACCGCATCCTCGAGCTGGGCACCTTCACCGGCTACTCGGCCCTCTGCCTGGCCGAGGGGTTGTGCGAAGGGGGCGAAGTGCATACCATCGAAATCGACGACGAAATCGAAGACTTCACCCGCAGCTACTTCGACCGCTCGCCCGTAGGCGACCGCATCAAACTGTACATAGGCGACGCCTGCGAGATTGTCCCCTCCCTTGCCGACACCTACGACCTCGTGTTTATCGACGCCAACAAGCGCGACTATCTGAAGTATTACGAGCTGGTGTTGCCCAAGGTGCGGCCGGGGGGTATCATCCTGGCCGACAATACCCTGTGGGACGGCAAGGTGGTGACCGACCCGCACAGCCGCGACGCCCAAACGGTGGGCATCGAACGCTTCAACGACTTCGTCGCCACCGACAACCGGGTAGAGAAGGTGATTCTGCCCCTGCGCGACGGGCTCACCATTTTGTGGAAAAAACCGTAATGCCACACAATCTTTACCCACTCAACTTGGTTATATCTAAAAAAAGGAGCTATATATGGAAACAACACGACAGAACAAAATAAGCCGCCTGCTGCAGAAGGAGCTGAGCGACATTTTTCTGGGCGAAACCCGCAAGACCCACGGCATCATCATCTCGGTGAGCGTGGTACGCGTCAGCCCCGACCTGAGTACGGCCAAAGCCTACCTGAGCATCTTCCCGCCCGAAAAGAGCGCCGAAATGATTGCCAACATCAACGCCAACGCCAAGACCATACGCTACGAACTGTCGCAGCGCGTGCGCTTCCAGTTGCGAAAGACACCCGAACTCTCGTTCTTCCTCGACGACTCGCTCGACTACATCGAGAACATCGACTCGCTGTTGAAAAAATAGCGTATACCGATGAGTCGGCTCTCCCGCAAAATTGCCTGGCGCTACCTTTTCTCCAAGAAGTCGCACAGCGCCATCAATGCCATATCGATCGTATCGGTGTGCGGGGTGGCCATTACCACGCTGGCACTCATCTGCACCCTGTCGGTCTACAACGGATTCACGCAGCTGATCGGGTCGCTCTATTCGCAGATAGACCCGCAAATCAAGATTACCCCGCGTGAGGGGAAAACGCTCGATACCGAGGCTCCCGAGCTGAAACAGATAGCTTCGTGGCCCGAGGTGGCCATCGTCTCGCCCGTCATCGAGGAGAATGCCCTGTGCCAATACAAGGACCGCCAGCAACCGGTGCTGGTAAAAGGGGTTCCCGACAACTATACCCAGCTGTCGCACATCGAGGAGCTTATCACCAGCGGCACCTTCATGCTCAACGACGGGCGAGTCGACTATGTATCGCTGGGCATAGGCATTGCCGCCCAACTGGGTATCGCCACCAACACCCCCTACCCCGTAGAGCTCTATGCTCCCAACCGGCTGGGACGGGTCAATCTGGCCAACCCGGCACAATCGTTCAACAGCAGGCGTTTCTTCGTGGCCGGCGTCTTCTGCTCCAACCAGGCCATCTACGACGACCAACTGGTGATTCTGCCCCTGGCCACCGCCCGCGAGATGTTCAGCTACACCACCGAGGCAACCGCCATCGAGCTGCGCCTCGCTCCCGACTACACCGAGCATGCCGTGGCCCAGAAGCTGAAAGAGACTTTGGGCGACTCGTACCGCGTGGCTACCCACATCGAGCAGAACGACTGGTACAAGTGGGTACAGATTGAGAAGTGGATTACCTTCCTCATCCTCTCGTTTATCCTGATGATTGCCACCTTCAATGTGATAGGCGCCCTCTCGATGCTCATCATCGACAAGAAACGCGACATCGACACCCTGCAAAAACTGGGAGCCGACGACCGACTCATCTCGCGCATATTCCTGGCCGAGGGGTGGCTCATCTCGGCTATCGGGGCCGGTTCGGGCCTCATTCTGGGGGTAATACTCTGCTACCTGCAACAGGAGTACGGGTTGCTGAAGCTGGGCAGCACCGAGGGTATGTTCATCACCGACGCCTACCCCGTACGGCTCGAACTGTTCGACACGCTGGCCGTCACCGCCATCGTCCTCATCCTGGGCTTCGTTACCGCCTGGTATCCTGCCAAGTTTCTGCGCAAGCGCCTGCTCGCCGAGAAATCAAATAGAGAGTAACCTCTGGCACGCATACCTACCTCTTTAATATATACTAATACTTATCCCATGCCAACATACCAACAGGGCGGCCCAAAACTGTTTTTGAGCCGCCCCGTCGTTATCTTGGTCTATCTCCTCATCACTTCATTTCGCGAGCAATCGCATCGGCAATAGACTGCATTTCGGCAGCGTCGAGCGACAGCTTGTCGCGGAAGAAATTCATATCGGACTCGTGGTTGATAGGCACCAGATGAATGTGCGTATGAGGCACTTCGAGACCCATCACGGCCACACCTACCCGTTTGCAGGGCACGGCCTTCTCGATAGCCCGGGCCACCCGTTTGGCGAAGCGGGTGAGACCTACATAAGCCTCGTCGTCGAGATCGAAGATATAGTCGACCTCCTTTTTCGGAATCACCAGCGTATGCCCTTTGGCTACGGGATTGATGTCGAGGAATGCAAAATAATTCTCGTCCTCGGCTACTTTGTAGCACGGAATTTCACCGGCTACAATACGACTGAAAATGGTTGCCATGGTTTCTTGTTTTTTAGTTGTTACAAAGATAGTGAAAGGTGAGAGTAGAGGCAAAGGAAAACGCAGTTTTCAACTTTGACTATGCCGAACCGACTCCTATCTTATTCAAAGATAGTGAAAGGTGAGAGTAGAGGCAAAGGAAAACGCAGCTTTCAACTTTGACTCTGCCGAACCGACTCCTATCTTATTCAAAGATAGTGAAAGGTGGGAGCAGAGGCAAAAAGAAAACAAACTTTTCATCTTGAAGTTGTGTCGGAGCTGCTCCTGTCGGCGACAAGATAGGGAAAGGGAACAAAAAAAGCGTTCTCCCACTCTGCAAACTATAGGAGAGAGCGGGAGAACGCCTGTGACAAAAAAGCCGATATGCAACGTGTGCATACCGGCCTATGGGGTTAAATGGAAATATCTACAATCTCGAACGACATCAGGCCCGAAGGAACCTGAATCTCAACGATGTCGCCAACCTGCTTGCCCAGCAGACCTTTGGCGATAGGTGTCGTGGCCGAAATCTTGCCTTCACGCAGATTGGCCTCCGACTCCGACACGATGGTATATTTCATTACCGCGCCATTCTTGACATTCTTGATAGTTACGGTGTTCAAGATTTGCACCGTGTGGGTGTTCAACTTACTCTCGTCGATGAAACGGGCGTTGGCCACGAGATCTTTCAACTGCGAGATTTTCATTTCGAGCATGCCCTGTGCCTCTTTGGCTGCATCATACTCGGCATTTTCCGAGAGGTCACCTTTGTCGCGAGCTTCGCCAATCGCACGAGAGATTTCGGGACGCTTCACATTTTCGAGATAAGCTATCTCTTCCATCAGTTTTTTGTAACCTTCTTCGGTCATGTACGTAATAGCCATAATTTTACTCCTATAGTGTTTATAAATTATTATTCCATATTAAACAAAAAAGAAATCCCGCCGTTAGCCGGGACTCCTTTTTGTGCTTTCACTGTGACAAAGATACGCCCTTTTTTTAATCTTCCAAAAAAAAACGCCGAGAATCGTCAAAAGTTTACTTGTCGGCTCATTAGAGACGCGATTGTATAGCAGCCTCGATTTCACCCACTTTCTCGATGCGTTTCACAATGCCGTCGTTCTTGTCGATGACGAAACAGGTAGGCAAGTTCTTCACATTATAGATAGCGGCGTTGCGCGAATAGACACTCTGCGGATCGCGCACGCACACCCACGGCAGATTGTCGGCAGCTACCTTCCACGACTGTTCGTCGGCATCGAGCGAAACCTGATAGATCTGGAGACCACGGCTCCTGTATTTCTTGTAGAGTTCGGCCAGCTTCATATTGTAAGCCGGGGAATAATCGGTCTGGTAAGCGGTGAAACTGAGAAGCACCACCTTATTGGCTTCCACCTGCTCGCCCAAGGTCTGCTTGCGACCCAACTGGTCATACAGTTCCACGTCGATATACGAGGTAGTCTCTGCCTCGATATTGGCCTCGTTGCTCTGGCGGGCAGCTCGCTCGGCAGCGATGGCTTCCAGTGTCATCTGCTTCAACTGCTTGGCGCGGGGCGACTCGGGATAGTGCATATCGAAACTCGTAGCCACGGCGGCAATCAACTTGCGATCTTCGGCATTGTAAGGGTCGAATACCCGACTGCCGTTAATCTCCTGGAACACGATATAATAAGCGGCGGCCGATGCCGGATTCTCCAGCACCAGGTTGAGCATCTTCTCCTTGTACTCGGCCAAAGCCTGAATAGCTTGTGCCCGCAAGGTATCGACCTGGATGCTGTTGGCCGATACAGCTTTGTTGAGTTCATTGATGCGACGTTTCAACTTACCGCTCTCGTCGGTCACGATGCGCATCTTGGTACATTCGTCCGAACCGGTCAGTTCGTAGCCGTCGGCAAAATCGGTAGCCCGGGCCGAGAACGACAGCGTCTCGGTAGAGTCGACGGCAAAATGAACCAGAGCCCCATCCAACCGCAGCTGATAAAACTCGGGATATTGCGGTGCCTCTTGTTTGAATTTGAAAGCGCCCTTGTCGTCGAGAGTCACCGAGTCGAGCGCCACAGGCTGTCCCGTAGCCAGCGATTCGAGGTAAAGCATTTGTCCGTGAGCACCCGTCACGTCGCCTTCGATGGTAAACTGCCGCTTGCTACACGAGGTAACAGCCACGGCTATCGCACATAAAAATATCCACTTTCTCATTGTTTCAGATTTTAAGTTCATGGCCATCTCCCCTTGGAGAAAACCAGTTACAAAGATATGTTTTTTTTCACACATTCCAATGCCTCGGTGCCTCTGTACCAAAAGCAAAATGAAAGAATGCCCCCGCAAAAAACCGCACTATCTGTTCGCCAAACTACTTTTATAGGCGATATTTTTTCATTTTTATTTCATAATCATAGTTTTGCATTCAAACTTTCATTATCTTTGCGTGATTTTGAGAAGAAAAAAATACAGAAAAATCGATTTTATGATTAAACAAGTTATTAAGAAGACCATCGATTTGGGTGATGGAAGGACCATCACCATCGAAACCGGCAAGCTCGCCAAGCAAGCCGATGGGGCCGTAGAAGTACGCATGGGCAACACCATGCTGTTGGCCACGGTATGTTCGGCACAAGAAGCCGGTGAAGGCGTGGATTTCATGCCTTTGCAAGTAGAATACAAAGAGCGTTATTCAGCTTTCGGCCGTTTCCCCGGAGGTTTTACCAAACGTGAGGGCCGAGCTTCAGACTACGAGATACTCACCGCCCGCCTGGTAGACCGCGTACTGCGTCCGTTGTTCCCCGACAACTATCACGCCGACACCTTCGTGAACATCATGCTGTTCTCGACCGATGGCGTAGACATGCCCGATGCCCTGGCCGGTCTGGCCGCATCGGCTGCCCTGGCCGTGTCGGATATTCCCTTCAACGGTCCTATTTCGGAAGTACGGGTTGCCCGCATCGACGGTAAATTCAGAATAAATCCTACCTTCAGCGAACTCGAAAGAGCCGACATGGATTTGATGGTAGGTGCCACTTATGAAAACATCATGATGGTCGAAGGCGAAATGGACGAAGTTTCGGAGGCCGACCTGCTCGAAGCCCTCAAAGCCGCCCATGAAGCCATCAAGGTTCACTGCCTCGTACAGAAAGAGTTGGCCGAGGCCGTGGGTTCGACCGTAAAACGCGAATATTGCCACGAAACCAACGACGAAGATCTGCGCAAAGACGTGTGGGCAAAATGCTACGACAAGGCTTACGCCATTGCCCGCTCGGGTAATGCCGACAAGCACGCCCGCCAAAACGCCTTCGACGCTATCGTCGACGACTATCTGGCCGGTCTGAGCGAAGAAGAGCTCGCCGAAAAGGAACCGCTCGTACGCCGCTACTACCACGATGTAGAGAAAGAGGCCGTACGTCGCTGCATCCTCGACGAAGGCATCCGTCTCGACGGCCGTACCACCACGCAGATTCGCCCCATCTGGTGCGAAGTAGACTACCTGCCGGGTCCTCACGGATCGGCCGTATTCACCCGTGGTGAGACTCAGGCCCTGGCCACCGTTACCCTCGGTACCAAACTCGACGAGAAGATTCTCGACGACGTGCTCAACCAGGGTCGCGACCGCTTCCTGCTGCACTACAACTTCCCCCCCTTCTCGACCGGCGAAGCCAAAGCTCAACGCGGCGTAGGCCGTCGTGAAATCGGTCACGGCAACCTGGCCAACCGCGCCCTCAAGCGCATGATCCCGAAGGATTACCCCTATGTAATCCGTGTCGTATCGGATATTCTCGAGTCGAACGGCTCGTCGTCGATGGCTACCGTTTGTGCCGGTACGCTGGCCCTGATGGATGCCGGTGTACAAATCAAGAAACCGGTTTCGGGTATCGCCATGGGCTTGATTACCGACAAAGACAATGTGAAATATGCCATCCTCTCCGATATTCTCGGTGACGAGGACCACCTCGGCGACATGGACTTCAAGGTGACCGGTACCCGCGACGGTATCACCGCCACCCAGATGGACATCAAGTGCGACGGTCTCTCCTACGAAGTTCTCGAGAAAGCCCTGAACCAGGCTCGCGAGGGTCGTATGCACATCCTCAACATCATCACCGACACCATCGCCGAACCGCGTGCCGACCTCAAGCCGCATGCGCCTCGTCTCGAGACGATGATTATCCCCAAAGAGATGATCGGTGCCGTAATCGGCCCGGGCGGGAAAATCATCCAAAGCATTCAGGAAGCCAGCGGTGCCATCGTTACCATCGACGAAATCGACAACGAGGGCCACATCGAAATCTCGGCAGCCAACCTCGAGTCGATTCAGGATGCCAAACGCCGCATCAAAGCCATCACGGCTCAACCCGAAGAGGGCGAAACCTATACCGGTGTAGTGAAATCGATTCTGCCCTTCGGTGCATTCGTAGAGATTCTCCCCGGCAAAGATGGTCTGCTCCACATCTCGGAAATCAGCTGGGACCGTCTCGAGACGATGGAGACCTCGGGTATCCACGAAGGCGACGAAGTAACGGTGAAACTCATCGAAATCGACAAGAAGACCGGCAAATACCGTCTCTCGATGAAAGCTCTGTTGCCCCGTCCCGAAAGAGCCCCGCGCAACGACCGTCACCGCGACAACAAGAAACAGTAACAGATTCTATCTGTTCCGCCATACGAGCCGTATATCATCCCGATATACGGCTCTTTTTTTTCGCCTACCTCAAACAGATATTGCGCGGGGTTAAAAATTCTCATTTTTTTACTTATTTAGCGTAAAAATCGTTACCTTCGTTTGCAAATGATTCTCGGCCTATGGCAGCACTGAAACAGCAGCTACAACAGAAGCTGCAACAAAAGCTCTCACCCCAGCAGATACAGCTCATCCGGCTCCTCGAACTTACCGAAGTGGAGTTTGAAGAGCGCGTGCAACAAGAGCTGGTCGACAACCCCGCCCTGGAAGAGGGCCGGGAAGAAAGTCTCGACAGCCTGAACGACTACAACCCCAACGCCGACGAAGACGGGAATCCCACCGAATCGGCCGAAGAGCTCTCGCTGGGCGACTACCGCACCGAAGACGACATCCCCGACTACCGGCTCGAGGCCGACAACTTCTCGAAAGACGACAAGAAAGAGGATATTCCCTTTGTCTCGGCTTCGTCGTTCCACGACTACCTCGAGAGCCAGTTGGGCGAACAGCCGCTCGACGACACGTCGTATCAGATTGCCCAATATATCATCGGCAACATCGACGACAACGGCTATCTGCAGCGCCCCATCCAGGCCATCACCGACGACCTCATCTTTCAGGTGGGGCTCGACGTGCCGGTGAGTCAGGTCGAGGATATTCTGCAAATGATTCAGGAGTTCGAACCTGCCGGTGTGGGGGCCTCGAATCTGCGCGAATGCCTGCTGCTGCAGCTCGAGCGTCACGAGGGTACACCCGCCAACCTGCTGGCCTACAAAATCGTGGACCAGATGTTCGACGAGTTTTCCAAGAAGCACTACGACAAAATCATGCGCCAGTGCAACGTGAGCGAAGAAGAGCTGAAACAGGCCATTCACGAAATCACCCTGCTCAATCCCAAGCCGGGCAGTGCCTGGAACAACAGCTACTCGGGCAACTCGGAGCACCACATCATCCCCGACTTCTACGTCGAGGCTCAGGATGGCGAGCTCACCATCAGCCTCAACAACAGCAATATACCCGAGCTGCACGTAAGCCGCGACTATCAGGACATGCTGGAAGACTACTCGTCGAACAAACAGAACCAGACCCGCGACAAACGCGATGCCCTCTTGTTTGTCAAGCAGAAACTCGACGCGGCCCAGTGGTTTGTCAACGCCGTGAAACAACGGCAAGAGACACTGCTCAAGACCATCACGGTCATCGTCGAGCTGCAAAAGGAGTTTTTCCTCACCGGCGACGAGCGTACCCTCAAGCCGATGATTCTGAAAGATGTGGCCGAGCGTACCGGCTACGACATCTCTACCATCTCGCGGGCCAGCAACAGCAAGTATGTGCAAACAAATTTCGGTATTTATCCGTTAAAATATTTCTTCTCCGAGGCCATGCAGAACGATGCCGGCGAAGAGGTCTCGACCCGCGAAATCAAACGGCTGCTGCAAGAGCTGGTCGACCACGAAGACAAGCGCAAGCCGCTCTCCGACGACAAGCTGTGCGAGATGCTGCAACAGAAGGGATACCCCATAGCACGACGTACCATCGCCAAATATCGCGAGCAGCTCTCCATCCCCGTGGCCCGGTTGCGCAAAGAGATTTGAACGACTAAAAAAACATAACGACTTATGAACAAACTGGCAACCCTACTGTCGACCGTGTTTCATCCGCTGCTCATGCCTACCTACGGCATCGCCATCGCGCTCTACACGTCGTACATGCGCATCTTCGGCGACCGCCTGCTGGGCATCGTCATCGTGGGGGTGTTGCTCACGACCTGCATACTCCCCTCGCTGGGCATCTATATTCTCTACAAACTGGGGCACATCAGCGACTTCAGACTGCACGAACGCACCGAGCGTACCATCCCCTACCTCATCAACTTCGCCTGCTACGTAGCCTGCTACCTCTATCTCTACCGATTCGGGATACCCAGCTGGATTATCGCCTTCATCGCGGGTGCCATCGTCGCGCTCATCATCTCGCTCTTCATCAACCGGTACTGGAAGATAAGCGCCCACATGGTGGCAGCCGGCTCCATGGTGACGCTGGTATTTCTGATGAGTTTCTACAGCCTCATGCTCACCCCCTATATCCTGCTGCTGCAGATTGCCTCTGTGCTGCTGGCCGGTGCCATAGGCTCGTCGCGCATCCTGCTCAAACGCCACACGCTGGGACAGGTAGGCGCCGGATTTGCCCTGGGGATACTCTGCTGCGGGTCGATGTTCTTTATTTTTGCATAACCGATAAGTAATATATACCATTATGAAACCTATTGTAAGTATAATCATGGGGAGCACCTCCGACCTCCCCGTCATGGAGAAAGCAGCCAAGCTGCTCGACGAGTGCGAAATCCCCTTCGAGATGCTGGCCCTCTCGGCACACCGCACCCCGGCTCAGGTCGAGGAGTTTGCCAAAGGAGCCAAAGCCCGCGGCATCAAAGTCATTATCGCTGCGGCCGGCATGGCTGCACACCTGCCCGGCGTCATCGCCTCGATGACCCCGCTGCCCGTCATCGGTGTGCCCATCAAATCGGGCATGGAGGGTCTCGACGCCCTGCTGGCCATCGTGCAGATGCCCCCGGGAATCCCCGTAGCTACCGTAGGTATCAACGCCTCGCTCAATGCCGCTATCCTGGCTACCCAGATGCTGGCCCTGGGCGATGCCGCCATCGCCGAAAAGGTGGAACGGTATAAAGCCGGACTCACCCAGAAGATCGTGGCCGCCAACGAGGCTCTGGCCGAAGTCAAATACAAATTCAAAACCAACTAATCGCTATTCACGCCGTTCTCTTTTATCATGGACTATTACAACTACCGTCGCCGGGAAAGCAGCGTCGTACAGATAGGTGACACGCCTCTCGGAGGGTCGTACCCGATACGCATACAGTCGATGACCAACACCTCTACGCTCGACACCCCGGGCAGCGTAGAGCAGTGTATCCGCATTATCGAGGCCGGGGCCGACTATGTGAGACTTACCGCCCAGGGGGTGCGCGAGGCCGAAAACCTGGCCAATATCGAGAAAGAGCTTCATGAGCGGGGATACCACACCCCGCTGGTGGCCGACATCCACTTCAACCCCAAGGCGGCCGACGCAGCGGCCTGCACCGTCGAAAAGGTGCGTATCAACCCCGGTAACTTCGTCGACAGCGCCCGCACCTTCAAGCAGATAGACTACACCGACGAGGAGTATGCCGCCGAACTGAAACGCCTGCGGGAGCGGTTTGTCGCCTTCCTCGACATCTGCAAGGAGCACCACACGGCCATCCGGCTGGGAGTGAACCACGGTTCTCTCTCCGACCGCATCATGAGCCGCTACGGCGATACGCCGGCGGGCATGGTCGAGTCGTGCATGGAGTTCCTGCGCATCTGCCGCGACGAACATTTCGACAACGTAGCCATCTCAATCAAGGCCTCCAACACGGTGGTGATGGTAGCCACCGTGCGGCTGCTCATCCAGACGATGGATGCCGAGGGCATGCACTACCCGCTGCACCTGGGGGTGACCGAAGCCGGCGATGGAGAGGACGGACGGATAAAGTCGGCCGTGGGTATAGGCACCCTGTTGGCCGACGGTATAGGCGACACCATACGGGTTTCGCTGAGCGAAGCGCCCGAGGCCGAGGTGCCGGTGGCCCGCAAGCTGGTCGACTACATCACCGCCCGGGCCGGCCATGCTCCCATTGTGGCTCCCGAACTCTCGCTCGAGCAGTTGGCCGCCCGCCCCAAAGAGCACATCGAGGAGATTGGCGCCGGCGAACAGCCGGTGGTCATCGCCGAGGGGAAACCCGGCGAGGGAGCCAAGGCCGACTTCTACTACACCCGCGACCAAGCGGCCGGGGGTGCGGTGCGTTCAATTGTCGACTATCCCCACTACCGGGGTGAGGCCCACACCTGCCCGCTCTTCCGGGCAACCGACTGGCAAGCCCTGACCTCGTGCCAGGCTCCGCTGCGGTTCCTGCAGGCCGACACGACCGAACTGACCGAGCCGCTGCTCAACCGGTTGGCCGGCGAGAAAGGGGTTTTGCTCATCGTCACCTCGCACCACATCAACCCTGTGGGCGACACGCGTGCCGCCTTGGCTCGGCTCACCGCAGCCGGCTGCACCTGCCCCGTGATACTGAAGCGCGACTATCGCGAAAACAACCCTGAGGACCTGCAAGTGAAGGCCGGAGCCGATTTCGGCCCCTTCCTGCTCGACAGCCTCATCGACGGTATCTACCTCTGCAACGAGGGAGAAATAGCAGCACAGAGCCTCACAGACTACATGTTCACCATTTTGCAGGCCGCCCGCAAGCGGTTCAGCAAGACCGAATACATCTCGTGCCCCAGTTGCGGACGCACCATGTTCGACCTGCAAACGACTCTGGCCCGGGTCAAAGCGGCCACCTCGCATCTGACCGGACTCAAAATAGGTGTCATGGGCTGTATCGTAAACGGTCCCGGCGAGATGGCTGATGCCGACTACGGCTACGTGGGTGCCGGTCGCAACCGGGTGAGCCTCTACAAAGGCAAGAGCTGTATCGAAAAGAACATACCCGAGGAGCAGGCTATCGAAAAGCTCATCGCCCTCATCAAAGCCAACGGCGACTGGTGCGACCCCGCTTGAGATTTCTGACCTGAACAATGAACGACAGCAAGAACAACATTCGCGCCGAACTGGCCACGCTCCCCGTGGGCAAACTGCTTTGGCGGTACTCGGTACCGGCCATCGTGGGGACGATGGTCATGTCGCTCTACAACGTAATCGACCGCATCTTTATCGGGCAAGGTGTGGGCCCCGACGCCATATCGGGGCTGGCCCTCACCTTCCCCATCATGTCGATTTCGGGAGCCATCGGCATGCTGGTCGGACAGGGTGCGGCGGCCCGCATCTCGATTGTGATGGGACAGGACGACAAGGAGAAGGCCGAGAAGATTCTGGCCAACAGCCTCATCCTCTCCGTCACCTTCGCCCTCTGCTACCTCTCGCTCTTCGTCATCTTCATGGACGACATTCTGCGCAGCTTCGGCGGCAGCGACCGCACCATACCCTATGCCCGCGAGTTCCTGCTCTACATCATGCCCGGCATGCTCTGCACCAACCTGTGCTACAGCTTCAACAACATGATGCGGGCCTCGGGCTATCCCGGCAAGGCCATGTACACGATGCTCATCGGCGCCTTCTCCAACCTCGTTCTCGCCCCCATCTTCATCTTCGGCCTCAAGCTGGGCATCAAGGGGGCAGCCATCGCTACCGACATAGCCATGGCCATCTCGGCGGTTTTCGTGATGGCACACTTCTGCAACACCCGCAGCAACGTGCGGTTCCACCGCCGGTACTTCAAGCTCGAGTGGGCCATCCTCATCAACATCGTCTCCATAGGCATGTCGCCCTTCCTGGTCAATATCGCCAGCAGCGTAATCAACGCCATCATCAATACCTCGCTCTACCGCTACGGAGGCGACGAGGCCATTGGTGCCTTCGGCATCTTCAACAGCTACGCCACCCTGGTGGTGATGCTCATCGTGGGGCTGTGCCAGGGCATGCAGCCCGTCGTGGGCTACAACTACGGAGCCGGCAACTACGACCGCATGAAACGGGCCTTCAAGATTACCTGTGTCGTGGCCACCCTCTGCGCCACGGTGGGGTGGATAGGTTCCACCTTCTTCCCCTACTACATCATACGGGCCTTTACCACTGACGAACATCTTATCGACGTGGCTATACACGGCATGCGCATCGCCATGGGCGTCTTCCCCATCGTGGGCATCCAGATGGTCGCCACCAACCTGTTCCAGTCGCTGGGCATGGCCTCGAAGGCCATCTTCATGAGTCTTACGCGGCAGGTCATCTTTCTCATACCGCTGCTGCTCATCTTCCCCCGCCTGTTCGAACTGAACGGCGTGTGGGGCGCCATGCCGGTATCCGACACGATTGCCACCCTCGTCACCCTGCTGATGCTCTGGCAAACCAACCGGAAACTGGGGCAAAACAATCGGGTAACGCCCGCCGCTTGAGAAAATACGGCATGCTTCCCCCATGGATTATTATCCAACCCGCTGATAACAAACGAGGATGGCCCCGCGCTACATGCGTCGAAGCCATCCTCGTCTTTATACGTCGAGTCTGCACAGCGTGTCCCGTGCAAATCGTTGCTTACTCCTTCATCACCGGAATTTCGCGGTTCATGCTCTGCTCGAGCGAGATAAGCGTCTCGGTCGAAACCACCCCCTTGATGTGCTGAATCTTGTCGTTCAAGAGCTCCATCAGATGCTCGTTGTCCCGGGCATAGAGCTTGCACAACATTGTATAGGGACCTGTGGTAAAGTGGCACTCCACTACCTCGGGAATCTTTTCGAGCTCGGGAACTACATCGCGATACATCGACCCCTTCTCCAACTTCACCCCAATATAGGTACAAGTTCTGAAACCCAGCGACTTGGGGTTCACATGATACCCCGAACCGGTAATCACGTGCATATCGATCATGCGCTGTATGCGCTGGTGGATAGCCGCACGCGAAACGCCGCACTCGGCGGCTACGTCTTTCGACGGAATGCGAGCATTGCGCATTATAATCTCGAGAATCTGACGATCTAGATTATCTATCTTTTCCATAAAATTTTATTTACATAAATCATTTTGCGACAAAAATATCACTTCTTTTTGAATATACAACTATGTTTTAGCTATTTTTTTTGACAAAAAGATACTTCCCTTACTAAAAACAGATGGCTTATTGAGCCTTTATAAGATACTTTTTCATAAAAAAATGAAGAATACAGAAGGGCTGAAACACTTTTCGAAGCGGACTGCCGCCTCCCCGATTGTGTTAAAAATCGATTTTTTATTGTCGATTTTGTCCAGAATAGTTATAATTGCAATTAACAGCGCTGTTAAATAAAACATGACCTATGTCACAAGCCAAACCCAACACCAAAAGAAAGAATACCGAGGGAGCCGTCATGGCGGCTGCCGAAGAGTTGTTTCTCGAGAAAGGATACCTGCTGGCCACTACGACCGAGATAGCCCGCCGGGCCGGTGTAACACACGCCATGCTACACTACTATTTCCAAACCAAGGAACAGATTTTCTTCAAGGTTCTCGACAAAAACCTGCACGAACTGTTTACCTCGGTACGCAATGCCATGTCGGCCGAAACTATTGCATTTTGGCCCAACCTGAAAGGTGGCGTAATCCGTCTGCTCGAATTCCTCGACCAGCATCGCCAACTGGTCAGTTTCCTGTACGACGTAGCCCGGCACAACCCCGAACTGCTGAACCGTTACCGCGAAAGCACCATAAGCCTCATTTCGGGACTTGCCGGCCATCACAAGGTCCTGCTCGACAACGAGGTGCGGGCCGGCCGGTGCAACCCCATCACCTTCGAACAACTGTTTCTCGACCTCATTTCGCTGAGCTTCTCGACCTACATGTCGGTACCGGTGATGGAACAGGCGGTGGGAATGCCGCGTGACCAGATAGACCAGGCCCTGAAGAGGCGGCACGACGAGATTATCGCCCTGCTCTACCACCGGCTGTACGGCCGATGTGAGCCCGACCGATAACCGGGAAAGAAGGAATCAAAAACAAGGAGCATTTTAACGAGAGAGATATGATGAAAAGATGGGTTTTTCTTATCCTGTGGGCCGGTATCGCCAGTGCGGCCGCCGCTCAAGTGACCCTGAGCGATTGTGTGGAAAAGGCCCGCAACAACTACCCGCAGATACAGGAGCTCGGCCTCATCCGTGAAGCCGAGAAATACGATTTGTCCACCGCCAGCCAGAGCTGGCTGCCGCAACTCACCATCAGCGGCAAAGCCCAATATCAGTCAAAGGTGGTCGAGATGCCGTTCGAGATACCCGAGTTCAAGTTCAACCTGCCTCACGACCAATATTCGCTGGTGGGCGAGGTGAGCCAGACCCTCTGGGACGGCGGCACGACGGCCAGCAAAAAGCGGCTGGTGAGCGCCGATGCCCAGATACAGAGCCAACAGGTAGAGGTATCGTTGTACAGCATCAGGCAGAAGGTGGAGAATATCTTCCTGGGCATCCTGCTTATCGACAAGCAGATTGCTCAAAACGAGATTGCCATCAAGAGCCTCTACCGCAACCGCGAGTCGGTGCTGGCGGGCATCGAGCACGGCGTGTCGTACAAGTCGGACTTGAGCATCGTCGATGTGAACATACTCAACTACAAGCAGACCATCTCGTCGCTGAACTCCGACCGCCAGGCCTACGTCGACATGCTCGGGCGGCTCACCGGCGAGGACCTGTCGCAAGCACAGTTCGTAGAGCCGCCGGTCGACCTGCAAATCGACACCACTACCCTGGCGCGGCCCGAACTGCAACTCTACAAGGCACAGCTGGAGCAGACCCGGGTACAGCGTCAGGATTTGCAGACCAACCTCTACCCCAAGTTCAACCTGTCGTTGCAGGGGGGTATCGGACGCCCGGGATTGAACATCCTGAAAAACGAGTTCGAACCCTACTACACCGTGGGGGTAAAGATGCAGTGGAATCTGGGAGCCCTCTATTCGCGCAAGAACGACATCCGTAAGATCGCCGCACAGAAAGAGCGCATCGAGCGCGAGCAGGAGACCTTTGTCTTCAACACGATGCTCGATGTGACCGACCGCCTGAATGAGGTGCGCAAAGCCCGGCAGGTGCTCGAGCAAGACAGCGAAATCATCAGACTGCGCGAGGATATTCGCCAAGCCGGCGAGGAGCAGTACAAGCAGGGGGTCATCATGCTCACCGACCTGATGGACATGATTGACGAGGAGTTCAACGCCCGGGTGGCCGAATCGCTCCACCAGGTGCAGCTCATCATGGCCATCTGCGACCTGAAGACCACTCTGGGACAGTAAACCGATACAAACCATAAACTCAAGACAATGAAAGAGAAAATTTTATACACAGCCCTGGCAACGGCACTTCTCACCCTCGGCAGTTGTGCCGACCACTCGCGCGACTTCGACGCCTGCGGTCAGATAGAGGCGACCGAGGTGCTGGTTTCGGCCGAGGCCAACGGCCGCATCGTATCCCTGCAACTGACCGAAGGCGACCGGCTCACGGCCGGACAGACCGTGGGTGTCATCGACTCGGTACAGACCTACCTGCAGAAGCAGGAGCTCGTGCGCAAGCGGTCGAACGCCCAGACCAAACTGGTAGACATCGACCGGCAACTGGCTTCGCAACAGGCCCAACTCGAAAAGCAGCAGGCCGACTACAAGCGGTACCAGGCTCTCGAGGCCAGGGATGCCGCTACCCAGAAACAGGTCGACGACCTCGCCTCGCAGATTGCCGTGACCCGACGCGAGATGGCGGCCAAGAAACAGACCTACGAGCGCAACAACACGGGCATTCGCGAAGAGTTGGCCCTCTACGACGTGCAGATTGCCGAGAAGGAGGACCAGTTGAACAAATGCCGCATCGTGGCTCCTATCGACGGCACGGTGCTGACCAAGTTTGCCGAAGCGGGAGAGCTGGTGACGTCAGGGAAATCGCTCTTCAAGATGGCCGACCTGAAGCAGGTCTACGTGCGGGCCTACCTCACCACGGCCCAACTGGCCGAGGTGAAGCTGGGCGACACCGTGCAGGTGACCATCGAAGACGGTACCGACAAGCCCCGCCAATACGAAGGTCGGTTGGTATGGATTGCCGACGAGGCCGAGTTTACCCCCAAGAATATCCAGACCCAGGACGAGCGGGCCGATCTGGTCTATGCCGCCAAGGTGTCCCTCGAGAACGACGGCTTCCTCAAACTGGGCATGTATGCGTACGTCCGTTTCAAATAGAGAGGTGCAGCCATGGGAGCCATTGAAGTAGACGAGGTGAGCAAGCGGTACGGGACCTGCCAGGCGTTGGAGCGTGTCTCGCTCGACATACGGGCGGGCGAGATTTACGGCCTTATCGGACCCGACGGGGCCGGCAAGACCTCACTGTTCCGCATACTGGTGACGCTGCTCCTTCCCGACAGCGGCCACGCCCGCGTCGAGGGGCTCGACGTGGTGAAGGATTTCATGGCCATCAGGCGGCGCATCGGCTACATGCCGGGACGGTTCTCGCTGTACCAGGACCTGACGGTGGCCGAAAACCTCGACTTCTTCGCCACCATGTTCGGCACCACCGTAGCCGACAACTACGAAAACATCCGGGAGATTTACTCCCAGATCGAACCCTTCCGCGACCGGCGGGCCGGGAAACTGTCGGGCGGCATGAAACAGAAGCTGGCCCTCTGCTGCGCCCTGGTGCACCGCCCCACGGTACTCTTTCTCGACGAGCCCACCACCGGCGTCGATGCCGTGAGCCGCAAAGAGTTCTGGAACATGCTCTATCGCATCCGCGAGGCCGGCGTCACCATACTGGTATCGACCCCCTACATGGACGAGGCGTCGCTCTGCGACCGCATATCGCTCATCCAGCAGGGGCACATCATCGAGACCGGCACCCCGGCGGCCATCGTGGCCCAATATCCGCACCGGCTCTTCGGCGTGTCGGGCCACCCGGCCTATCCGCTGCTGAAGTATCTGCGGCGACGAAACGACCTGCTGCGGTGCTTCTCGTTCGGGTCGGAGCACCACGTGGCCGTCGCACCCGGCACCATTGCCCCCGACGAGCTGCAGGCCCAGATTCGGGCGGCGGGATTCAGCGACGCGACGGTACACGAAATCGAGCCCAACATCGAAGATTGTTTCATGGAACTGGCTAAAAAAGAAAGGCAAAAGGCGTGAACGAAAATACCGACATCATCATCGTAGAGCAGTTGACCAAGAAGTTCGGCAACTTCACGGCGGTCGACCACATCAGCTTCAGGGTGCACCGGGGCGAAATCTTCGGATTCCTCGGGGCCAACGGAGCTGGCAAGACCACCGCCATGAAGATTCTGTGCGGCCTGAGCCTCCCCACCTCGGGCGGCGGCACGGTCAACGGGTACGACCTGTGCCGCGAACAGGAGAAAATCAAGCGTCACATCGGCTACATGAGCCAGAAGTTTTCGCTCTATGCCGACCTGAAGGTGTGGGAAAACATCCGCCTCTTCGGCGGCATCTACGGCTTGAGCGGCAAGCGCATCCGTCAAAAGAGCGACGAGATGCTGCGCTACCTGAACATGACCGACCTGAGAGACGAACTGGTGGGCGACCTGCCGCTGGGGTGGAAGCAGAAGCTGGCCTTCAGCATCGCCCTCATTCACGAACCGGCCATCGTCTTTCTCGACGAGCCTACCGGCGGTGTCGACCCCGAGACCCGGCGACTCTTCTGGGACCTCATCTGCGAGACGGCCGAGGCGGGCACGACGATATTCGTCACCACCCACTACATGGACGAGGCCGAGTATTGCGACCGGGTGTCGATTATGGTCGACGGTGTCATTGCCGACCTCGACACCCCCGCAGCCCTGAAGCAACGCCATCAGGCGGCCGATATGGACGCGGTATTCCGTAAACTGGCCTACCAAGCCAAAAGAGAGTAAGGCTATGAAAGAGTTTTTGTCGTTCATCAAGAAAGAGTTCCGCCACATATTCCGCGACCGGCGCACCATCCTCATCGTGCTGGTGATGCCCATCGTGCAGATTATCCTCTTCGGCTTTGCCGTCAGTACCGAGGTGCACGATGCCCGGGTCGACGTGGTGGGCGACCTGGCCGACCCGTCGGTGAGGCAGACGGTGGCACGCATCGACCAGAACCCTTATCTGCACGTCACGGCCGTACTGGGGTCGGTAGCCGAGGTGGCCGAGCGGTTCCGGGCCGGGAAGTCGGACGTGGCCGTCTGTTTCGAACGCAACTTCGACGAGCGGCTGCGCCACTACGACAAGGCATCCATACGGGTACTCGGCGACGGGTCCGACCCCAATACGGCCCAAATGATTGTCAATTACGTGAACGGGGTATTGTCTACCGTGCAAAGCGAGTTGAGTGCGTCAGACGGCACGCAAACGGCCTCGTTCCCGCACGTGCAATACATGTACAACCCCGCCGTGCGGTCGTCCTACAACTTCGTGCCGGGTGTCATGGGGCTTATCCTCATGCTGGTCTGCTCAATGATGACCGCCATCTCGATCGTGCGCGAGAAAGAGAGCGGCACTCTGGAGTTGCTGCTCGTCTCGCCCATCCGCCCCGTGGGAGTCATCGTCAGCAAGGCTATCCCCTACCTGGCGCTATCGCTCATCAATCTGGTCACCATCCTGTTGCTCGCCCGCTTCGTGCTGGGCGTACCGTTGCGGGGCAGCCTGTTCCTGCTGGCGATGGTGTCGGTGCTCTTCATTCTCGCATCGCTGGGCATCGGGCTACTCATCTCGGTGGTTTCGGCCACCCAAAAGACGGCGCTGCTCATCTCGGGCATGGGACTCACGATGCCCACGATGATCTTCTCGGGCATCATCTTCCCCTGCGAGAGCATGCCCGTAATTCTGCAATACGTTTCGGATATTATCCCGGCCAAGTGGTACATCATCATGGTCAAGAAGGTAATGATCGAGGGGGTGGGTTTCAGCTACATCTACCCCGAGTTCATCATCCTGCTGGTGATGACGCTGTTTCTGCTGGTCGTGAGTGTAAGGCTATTTAAACGAAGATTATAATCGGGAGGTCGTTCTATGGTTCTACTTTATTTGCTGGAGAAAGAGTTCAAGCAGTTTTTCAGGGATCCCGGTCTGCCCAAGATGGCCATCGCCTTCCCGGTGCTGATGATGCTGGTATTTCCCTTTGCCGTGAGCATGGAGATACGCAACATCGACCTGGTGGTGGTCGACAGCAACCGGTCGGTCGCCTCGTCGAAACTGGTAGAGAGCTGTACCGCATCGGGCTACTTCAACCTGGTGGAGGTGTGCGACGACCCGGCCCGGGCCATGCAGCTGATGGACCGGAACAAAGCCGACGCCATCCTGACCATCGAATCGGACTTCGACCGCTGTCTGGAGCGGGGCGAGGCGCTGCCCGTGGGGGTAAAGGTCAATACCATCAACGGCACGAAGGGGAGCATCGGGGCCGGTTACCTCACCTCGTGCATCCAACGCTACTACGCCGAGAATGCACCGACCCAACCCACTACGGCAGCAGCCGGTCCGCAGCTCGACGTGTCGTCGAAATACTACTTCAACACCTATCTCGACTACAAGAAGTTCATGGTGCCGGCCCTCATCGTCATCGCCATCACCATGCTCACGGGCTTCTTTCCGGCCCTCAATATCGTGAGCGAAAAAGAGCGGGGCACCATCGAGCAGATCAACGTCACCCCCGTAAACCGGGGAGCCTTCATCCTCTGCAAACTCATACCCTACTGGCTGGTGGCCTTCTTCGTGCTCACGGCCTGCCTGCTGATTGCCCGCTGGGTATTCGGCTACACGTGTGCCGGGTCGGTAGGGTTGATGTACTTCTTCACGGCCGGCAACATTCTGGTGACAGCCGGCATGGGGCTGCTCATCTCCAACTACAGCGACAATGCCCAGCAGGCCATGTTTGTCACCTGGTTCTTCATGATGGTATTCATGCTGGTGAGCGGCATCTTCACCCCCATCGCCTCGATGCCCGGGTGGGCTCAGGCCATCACCTACCTGAATCCCATGCGCTACTATGCCGATGCCATGCGCGGCATCTACATCAAAGGCAGCTCGCTGGCCGATGTCTGGACCGATGCGGCGGGTCTGCTCACCATCGGAGCCGCGATGGTTTCGTGGGCTATCCTGAGCTACAAAAAGACTAATTGAATCTCAAAACTCACAACGAGGGGATCTACAAAAAAAGAAAGAGTTCGGTGCGATACCGAGCTCTTTCTCTCTATTTATGAAAATACAATCGTCTGGTTCAATCGCAAGGGTCGAGGCACCTTGTGGCAACCCACTTCCCCTCACGGGAAGTTATCCTCTTATTTCAGAATATCCAGAACCTCAACCTCGAATACGAGAACCGAGTTGGTCGGGATCTTGTCGCCGGCACCACGTACACCGTAGCCCAGTTCGGCGGGGATATAGAGGATGTATTTGCCACCCTTTTGCATCAGTTGCAGACCTTCGCCGAAACCTTTCACTACACCGGCAGGCGAGAAGGTAGCGCTGGCATTGGCATCGAATTGAGTACCGTCGATCAATGTACCTTTGTACGATACTTTGGCACGTTGGTTGGCTTGAAGCGTTTCGCCTTGACCGGCTTTAACTACTTTGTAGAGCAGACCCGATTCGGTCTTTACTACACCCTCTTCTTTGGCTTTCTCGGCCAGGAAGGCTTCACCTTTAGCCAGGTTTTCTTTAGCTTCGGGAGACTCGGCCAAACGAGCGAGTTCCTCTTTTTCCTTAGCCTCGGCAGCAGCTCTGAAGATAGCGTCGAGAACGCCATTGGCCTCCATGTCCGAAATCAACAGCGTGGTATCGCCGGCCAAAGCCTTTTCGTAAGCCTGAATAAAGGTAGGCACATCGATTTCGAGGCCCGTGCCTTGCTTGATGTTTTTCAACATCTCTTTCACATAGAGACCCTGGCTCAAACCCATTTCATAAGAGCGTTGAGTCGAGTCCGATTTCATGGCAGCGGCAAAGCCTTTCATGAAGTCGCCGGTATCGATACCTTTCAGTTGGTCGTACATACCCGATTTCATGGCCTCGCCCAGACGGGCACCATTCGAAACACCCAGCGCATAGCTGGCACTATCGGCAGCGTTTTCGAGTTTCACAGCGGCTTTGTTTCCGCAAGACGACATTGCCGTAAGACCGGCAAGTGCCACAAAGAATAAAATACTTTTTTTCATTGTTTATGAGGTAAATAAATTACAATACTTTTATCAGTTCCACTTCGAAGATGAGCGTAGCGTTGGCCGGGATGCTGCCCCCTGCGCCCTGTTCGCCATATGCCAAATCGGAGGGTATGTAGAGTTTCCAGCGCGAGCCCTCGGGCATCAGTTGCAGAGCCTCTACCCAACCGGGTATTACCTGGTTGACCCCGAAGACGGCGGGAGTACCCCGTTGTACCGAACTGTCGAATACCTGTCCGTCAATCAGCGTACCGTGATAGTGACACTGCACCTTGTCGGTAGCCTTGGGTTTGCGGCCTGTACCCTCGGCGAGTACCTCGTATTGCAGACCGCTGGGCAAAACCACTACCTCGGGACGCTTGGCATTCTCGGCCAGGAAAGCCTCGCCGGCCCGCCGGTTCTCCTCGGCAATCTCGTTTTGCAGGTTGGTGAAATACTCGTTGATAATCTGTTTGGCCTCTTCGAAACTAATCTCGGGCTTCTCGTGCTTATATACGGCCTCTACGCCTTTGGCAAAGTCCTCGACATTCAGAGATTTAATACCCGAACCCAAGAAATTGTGCCCCATGCTGAGACCCAAAGCATAACTCAGTTTGTCCATTTTCTATTCTATTGTACAGTTAAGCAAACATAAATACAATATTTGCGTGGCGAAGATAGGGCTTTTATGCTTAATTCGATAAAATCTCCTTAAAAAAAAATATAATTTGCCCCCGAATAGCCCGGTACAGAAGCGTTTTTCAACATATTTTATACAAATCGTTTGCACCCGTCGCCCTTTTATGCTAATTTTAGGTGGGTTCTTCCCACACAAAAAGCGATAAACCTTTTTAAGTCTGCATGATATGAAAAAGAAACTGGTTGTTCTCACCGGAGCGGGCATGAGTGTAGAGAGCGGGCTCTCTACCTTCCGCGACAGCGGCGGCCTGTGGGACCGCTATCCCGTAGAAGATGTGGCTACCCCCGAGGGCTGGGAACGTAATCCCGCCCTGGTACAGGGATTCTACAACAAACGGCGCAAAGAGCTGTTGACCGTCGAGCCCAACGCGGGCCACAAGGGGCTGGCCGAGCTCGAGAAAGAGTACGACGTGACCATCATCACCCAGAATGTCGACAACCTGCACGAGCGGGCCGGCAGCACGCATGTGCTCCACCTGCACGGCGAGTTGACCAAGGTGCGGTCGGTCAAGGACGAAAGCCGGGTCTACGAACTCACCCCCGACCAGTACGAACTGGCCCCCGATGCCACCGACTCGCACGGCGACCGGCTGCGGCCGCACATCGTGTGGTTCGGCGAGGCGGTGCCCATGATCGAGCCGGCCATCCGCATCACCGAAGAGGCCGACATATTTGTGGTGATAGGTACCTCGCTCAACGTCTACCCCGCCGCCGGGCTGCTGGCCTATGTACGCCCGCAGGTACCCATCTACCTCATCGACCCCAAAGAGGTGCGGGTACCGATAAACCGCCCCGTACACGTCATCCAGAAGGGGGCTTCGGAGGGCGTGGCCGAACTGATCGAAGATTTACGACACGAGGCGTGACCTCGCTGCTGCTCCCCAATTACACACAGAGCCCGCGGATGTTTTCCGCGGGCTCTGTGCTATACGGCTATCACAAACCGGGTCAGGCGTGGCGTACCTCCTGCTGCTTGATGGCATCGACTACGTTGATGACATAGTCGCCCAGCCGCTCGCACTCCGAAATCATATCCATGTAATAGATACCGGCCTGATATTCGTAATGCTTGTTGTTGATATTCTCGATGTTCGATTTACGCAATTGATTGCGGAAGTTGTTGATTTCGCACTCCTTGTTGTACGAAATCATAATCTCGCTCATGGGAGGTTCGTTGCTCGACAAGAGCGCCACCATATTCGACAACGCCTCGGAGTTGAGGCGGAACATGGCGTCGATGTTGCTCACAATCTCGTCGTTGAAGACGATGTGCGAGTCTTGCTTGCGCTGCAGCGTGCGGGCCAGGTTGTAGCAGCAGTCGCCTATGCTCTCGATTTCAGTCACGATACTGAGCATGCCGTTTACCCGCATCTTGCCTTCGAAGCTCAACCGGCCACCCACTACCAGATTCAGGAACCCGGCAATCTCGAGCTCCATGCGGTCGCAAATCTGCTCGTACTTTTCGATGCGGTTATAGAGTTTCATATAGGCCTCGCTCCCCTCCTTCTCGTGCAAGAGGTCTTTCACCATGCCAAACATGCGTTGCACCCGCTCGGCATAGACGGCAATCTCCTGATGGGCCTGGGGCAAATTCAACTCCGAAGCCGAGAGCATACCACGCGAAATGAATTTCAACTGGAACTCCTCCTCGTTCTTGTCTTTCACCCGCACCAGGTGGGTGACAATCTTCTCGTAGAGCCCTGTAAACCAGATCATGATGGTTACGTTGATGACATTGAAGACCGTGTGGAACATCGACAGGCCGAACGATACCGAGAACTGCATGGCCTCGAAATGGGCCTTTTGCTGTTCAAAGTCGGGCGTATTCAGAGTGCCTCCGTTGTTGAGGGCATTGATGAGCGAAGGGTTGGTCTGCTCGTTGGCCGAGACGAAAGCCATCAGGTCGTTGGGATTGCCTACCCCCAGCGAGGTGCATATCCACACGATGAAGCGGATGAAGGGATAATAGAGAATCAACGTCCAAACCGACCCCAGCACGTTGAAGAGCAGGTGCCCCATGGCGGCCCGCTTGGCCGACACGTTGGCACTGATCGAGGCCAGCAACGGGGTAATGGTGGTACCTATGTTACTGCCCAGAATCAGGGCGGCGGCGATGTCGAAAGTAATCCATCCCTTGCTGCACATGATGAGCGAGATGGCCAGCGTGGCACTCGAGGCCTGCACAATCATCGTCACAATAGCGCCCACGGCACAGAATATCAGGATAGAGATGAAACCCATCTGGGTATACGAGGTGAGGAACTCGAATATCTCGGGATTGCTTTTCAGGTCGGGGACCGAGTGGTTCAGGTAATCGAGACCCATGAAGAGGAACGAGAAGCCGATGAGAAACTCGCCCCACGACTTGCGGGTGCTGCTGCCCGAGAAGAGCAGCGGAGTGCCTATACCAATCAGAGGCAAGGCAAACAGCGTGATGTTGACTTTGAACCCGAAGATAGAGATAATCCAGGCCGTAACGGTGGTTCCCACATTGGCACCCATGATGACGGCCATCGACTGCCCCAGAGTCATCAGACCCGCATTGACGAAACTCACCACCATCACCGTCGAGGCCGACGAGCTCTGTATCAATGCTGTTATCAATATACCGGTAAACATTCCTGAAAACCGATTCTTCGTCATTACAGCCAGGATATTGCGCAGCCTGTCGCCCGCCACCTTCTGTAACCCCTCACTCATGACCTTCATGCCATACAGGAACAAGCCTACCGACCCGATTAAGGTCAAGAAGTCCAGAAATGTGTACTCCATAAAAGTTTCTTAAATAAGTTGTTTTATTATCCTCTTTGTGGTATATTTAACACTCAATCTTGCATCTGGAAAAAGCATTCGTTTGCAAATTTATACAAATAAAAATAGTTGCCCAGAGGAAAGATTGTTGTTTTACTTTTATTAACGAATTAAAGAAGGCTCTACCCTGAGCTGAAAACTACGATGGAAAGAGAAAAATTTGACGTTTTTTGTGTAAACACCGGAAAGACCATTCGCGTAGAAGGCGGTGAATCGCTGCTCGAAATTTACGAAATGGCCAAACCACAACTGGCTCATCGTCCGGTATGTGCCTATGTCAACAACAAGACCGAAGAGTTGAGATACCGGGTATACGGCCCCAAGGACATAGAGTTTCTCGACATTACCCACCCCTCGGGCATGCGCACCTACGTGCGCTCGCTCTGCTTTGTCATGTACAAGGCCATCCGCGACATCGTGCCCGGCACACGACTGCGCATCGAGCACTCCCTTTCGCACGGGTACTACTGTCTGCTCGACAACCCCGAGGCACTGAAACCCGAAACTATCGCCCGCATCAAGGAGCGCATGGCCCAGATTATCGCAGCCGACATTCCTTTCGAGAAAATCGAGTGCCACACGGCCGATGCCATCGAGGTATTCCGGGCACAAGGCATGCTCGACAAGGTGGAACTGCTGCAGTCGACCCGCCAGCTCTACACCCAATACCATACCCTCGACGGACTAGCCGACTCGTATTACAGCTGGCTCACCCCCTCGACAGGCTACCTGCAGGGTTTCGACTTGATCAAGTACAACGGCGGGGTGCTGCTCGTACCCCCTACCCCTGACGACCCCACCACGCCGGCTCCTATCGAACCGCAAGAGAAGATGTTGAACGCCTTTAAGGAGTACCTCACCTTCAATCACATCGTGGGGTTGAGCAACATCGGCGACTTGAACCAGGTGGTCGAGAACCGCCAGGCGACCGACCTCATCAAGGTGGCCGAGGCGCTGCACGAGAAGAAAATCAGCAAGATTGCCGACGACATCACCCGCCGATACCACGAGGAGGGCACCCGCATCGTGCTCATCTCGGGGCCCTCGTCATCGGGTAAGACCACCTTCTCCAAACGGCTCTCGATACAGTTGATGACCAACCTGCTCAAGCCGGTGGCCATCTCGCTCGACAACTACTTTGTCAACCGCGAGGATACGCCCCGCGACGAGACGGGCGACTACGACTATGAGTCGCTCTATGCCCTCGACCTCGACCTCTTCAACAAAGACCTCAACCGGCTGTTGCAAGGCGAGACGGTACCGATGCCTACCTACAATTTCGAGACCGGCAGCCGCGAGTACCGAGGCAACACCCTGAAGCTCGACGAGGGGGCCGTGCTCATTCTCGAAGGCATCCACGGGCTGAATCCCGACCTGACGCCTCAAATCGAGCCGCACCTGAAGTACCGCATCTACGTCTCGGCCCTCACCACCATCTCAATCGACGACCACAACTGGATACCCACGGCCGACAACCGGCTGCTGCGCCGCATCATCCGCGACTTCAAATACCGCGGTGCCTCGGCCCAAAGCACCATAGCCCGCTGGGGTAGCGTGCGCCGAGGCGAAGAGAAGTGGATTTTCCCCTACCAGGAGAATGCCGACGCCATGTTCAACTCGTCGCTCCTCTTCGAGCTGGCCGTGATGAAAGATTATGCACAGCCCATTCTCAGCGCCGTGCCGCACAACTGCCGCGAATATGCCGAGGCACACCGTCTGCTCCACTTCCTGGGCTACTTCCAGTCGATCAACCAGCGCGAGATACCGCCCACCTCGCTTCTGCGCGAGTTCCTCGGCGGCAGCAGTTTCAAATATTGATACCTGCATTCACCCCATAAACGACCAACGGGACTGCCCTCGTGAGCAGTCCCGTTGTCGTATCTGTCGGTCTCCTGGAAAGAAAACTGTCTTCTTACTTTTCGCGCTCGATCGTATAGTCGAGTATGGAGATGAGCGCATCGACCGTCTCCGAAGGGGGGAATCCCTCGAGCAGAGCCACGGCCTCGTTGCGTATCCGCTTCATGGTCTCGTAGGCATAGTCGATACCACCCTCGCGTTTGGCATACTCGATGAGCGTGTGCACACTCTCGGCCGAGAGATGCTCCTCGTTCAACAAGGCCCGCATCCGTTCGTTCTCCTCGCCCTTACCCTGTGTAATGGCATGGATGAGCGGCAGGGTGAGCTTCCCTTCGCGCAGGTCGTTGCCGGTGGGTTTGCCTATCACCTTGTCTTCGAAATAGTCGAATATGTCGTCTTTAATCTGGAAACAGAGGCCCAGCTTTTCGCCAAACTGCCCCAACCGCTCTACATCGGCTTCGCAGGCTCCGGCCGCCAAGGCGCCCACCTGCATGCAGGCATAGAAGAGCGATGCCGTCTTGCGGCGAATTACCTCGAAATAGGCATCCTCGTCAAGGCGATGTTCCCGGGCATTGGAGAGCTGGTCTATCTCCCCGCGAGCCAGCTCGCGACCCAACACACCCAAACTGGCAATGATGGCCATCTGGTTGGTCCGCACCGAACAGGCCAGGGCACACGACACGAAATAGTCGCCCGTCAGCACCGCAATGCGGTTGTCGTACAGATGGTTGATCGTAGGCAGCCCCCGGCGTTTCTGCGACTCGTCTACCACATCGTCGTGTATCAGGCTGGCGTTGTGCAACAACTCCAGCGAGGCGGCGGCATCGATTGCTTCGCGTGGTACCGGGCCGAACAGTTTTGCGCACAACAATACCAGAATAGGCCTTATCTGCTTGCCTTTACTCTCGAGATAGGTGTTGATTACCTCGTTCATCAAGGGACTGTTCGTGTGCAGTGTCTCGGTAAGGGTCTTATTCAGTAAGTCGAGCTCGTCGGTTATAGGTTGCCGTATGACCAAAAGTTTATCCATATCAATTTATTCTGCTGCAAAAATAGTAATAAAACAAAAGAATCCGTATTTTTATCGTAATTTTACCGCATTGCAATGACGCTTTTTTAATTCTTATCTACAAACCGCATATCCGACATGCAAGAGAAAAGACTATTTCTGTTAGACGCCTACGCGCTCATCTACCGCTCTTACTACGCATTCATCAAGAACCCCCGAATCAACTCCAAAGGTGTAAACACTTCGGCCATTCTGGGGTTTGTCAATACACTCGAAGAGTTGCTCAAGAAAGAGAATCCTTCGCACATCGCCGTGGGGTTCGACCCCCAGGGTCCCACCTTCCGTCACGAGGCCTACGAGCAATACAAGGCCCAGCGTGAGGAGACACCCGAGGTGATACGCTACTCGGTGCCCATCATCAAGCAGATTATCGAGGCCTACAACATCCCCATCATCGAGGTGCCCCGCTTCGAGGCCGACGACGTGATAGGCACTCTGGCCAAACTGGCCGAGAAGGAGGGTTTCGATACCTACATGATGACCCCCGACAAGGACTACGGACAACTGGTATCGCCCCACATCTTCATGTATCGCCCCAAGTTCGGCGGCGACTTCGAGATACTGGGCCCCGACGAGATAAAGGCCAAATACGGCATCGACTCGCCCGAGCAGGTCATCGACATTCTGGGCCTCATGGGCGACAGTTCCGACAACATACCGGGCTGCCCCGGCGTGGGTGAGAAGACCGCCGTGAAACTCATCGCCGACTTTGGCGGCATCGAGAATCTGCTGGCCCACACCGACCGGCTGAAGGGGGCCCTCAAGACCAAAATCGAGACCAACCGCGAGCAGATCGAATTCTCCCGATTCCTGGCCACCATCCGCACCGATGTACCCTTGACCTTCGACGAAGTGGCCTTGCGCCGCGAACCGGTCAACGGCGAGAAACTACGCCCCATCTTCGAAGAGCTGGAGTTCCGCACCCTCACCGAACGGGTGCTGGGCAACAAAGCGGCCACGGCCGCCGCGCCCAAACCGGCCCCGCAGCGCTCGCTCTTCGACCAGGCTCCGCAACCTGCCGAAGAGGCTGCCGACGAAAAGCCGGCCGAGTCGAAGCTGGCCGACATCCACACCGTACCCCACACCTACCACCTCGTCGATACCGCCGAAAAGATGTGGGACCTTGCCGCCCTGCTGGCCTGCGCCCCGGCCTTTGCCTTCGACACCGAGACGACCGGCATCGACCCCATGAGCGTCGAACTGGTAGGACTCTCGTTTGCCCTCAAGGAGCACGAAGCCTACTACGTACCCGTGCCCGACGACCAGGAGAAGGCCCGCGAAACGGTGCGCATCTTCAAGTCGGCTCTCGAAAACCCCGCTTCGCTGAAAATCGGGCAGAATATCAAATACGACTACATCGTGCTGCACAACTACGGGGTCGAGGTCAAAGGCAACCTCTTCGACACCATGGTGGCCCACTACCTGCTGCAACCCGAACAGTACCACAACATGGACTATCTGGCCAGCATCTATCTGGGTTACAAGACGGTGGAAATCGAAGAACTCATCGGCCCGAAGGGGAAAAAGCAGCTCTCCATGCGTCAGGTACCCGTCGAGCAGGTCTACCCCTATGCCGCCGAGGATGCCGACGTGACCCTGCAACTGAAAAACCGGCTCGAAAAGGAGCTGGCCAAAGATAAGATGGAGAAGCTCTTCTACGAGATGGAGATGCCCCTCACCCGAGTGCTCGCCGACATGGAGATTGCCGGTGTCAATGTAGACACGGCCGAACTGAAAAGCTCGTCCGACCTGCTCACCCGCCGCTTGGGCGAACTCGAACAGGAGATTTACCAGCTGGCCGGTACCACCTTCAACGTGAGTTCGGCCCGACAGGTGGGCGAGATTCTTTTCGAACGGCTCAAAATCGACGAGAAGGCCAAGAAGACCAAGACCGGACAATACTCCACCACCGAAGAGATACTGGAGAAACTGCGTTCGCGGCATCCCATCGTGGGCAAGATTCTCGACCAGCGCGGCATCCGCAAGCTGCTGAGCACCTATATCAACGCCCTGCCCGAGCTCATCAATCCCAAGACGGGGAAGATTCACACCTCATTCAACCAGACGGTCACCGCCACCGGGCGCCTCAGTTCGAGCAACCCCAACCTGCAGAACATCCCCATACGCGACAACGAGGGACGCGAGATTCGCCGCGCCTTCGTGCCCGACCCGGGATGCCTCTTCTTCTCGGCCGACTACTCCCAGATAGAGCTGCGCATCATGGCCCACCTGAGCGGCGACCCGCACATGATCGGGGCCTTCCGCGAGGGGTCGGACATCCACGCCGCCACGGCTGCCAAAATCTACAAGGTACCTATCGGTGAAGTCACGGCCGACATGCGCCGGAAGGCCAAGACGGCCAACTTCGGCATCATCTACGGCATCTCGGTATTCGGGCTGGCCGAACGGCTCAACATCCCCCGCAGCGAGGCCAAAGAGCTAATCGACGGCTATTTCGAGAGCTACCCGCAAATCAAGGAGTACATGAACAAGAGCATCGAGGTGGCCCGCGAAAAGGGTTACGTCGAGACCATCTGCGGCCGCAAGCGCATGCTCCCCGACATCCATTCGCACAACAGCGTGGTGCGGGGATATGCCGAACGAAACGCCATCAACGCCCCCATCCAGGGCAGTGCCGCCGACATCATCAAGATTGCCATGATTCGCATCGCCCGGCGATTCGAAGAGGAGGGGCTGAAGAGCCGCATGATTCTGCAGGTGCACGACGAACTCAACTTCAACGTCCCGACCGACGAACTCGAACGGGTGCAGGAAATCGTACGCCACGAGATGGAGAACGCCTACCCCTTGCAGGTACCGCTGGTTGCCGACTATGGTACCGGCCACAACTGGCTCGAGGCCCATTGACCCCAAAATAACAGCGCGATACGCCTCGTAACGACGAATAATTGTGTAACTTTGTTTCCCGGTTTAGTAAACGATAAACATGGACATTCAAAGTTTTTCTGCACGCTTCAATACGTCGGCGAGGCGTGATGCGTTTTTATCGCTGGTCAAGGACTCCAAGAGAAAAAACATCTTCATTCAGGGACTCGAAGGCTCGGCCCCGGCTCTGCTCTTCTCCAACTTGCTGGAGAACAAGAAGCCGCACCTCATCATCGCCAACGACCTCGACGAAGCCGGCTACCTCTACAACGACCTGGTGCAGATCAACGGCAGCGACCGCATCCTGCTCTTCCCCTCGGGCTACAAGCGCGACATCAAGTACGGACAGCCCGACCCTCCCTCCGAAATCCTGCGGACCGAGGTGCTCAACCGGCTGAACCAGAAAGGCGACTCCCTGCTGGTAATCACCTATCCCGAGGCTCTTGCCGAGAAGGTGGTGCCGGTCGATACGCTGTCGGACCAGACGCTCCACATCGACAAAAAGAGCAAGTACGACATCGTGGCTCTGGCCGACAAGCTGCGCGAGCTGGGATTCAGCGAGGTCGACTATGTGTATGAGCCGGGGCAGTTTGCCGTGCGGGGCAGTATACTCGATGTCTTTTCGTTTACCAACGAGTTGCCCTACCGTATCGATTTCTTCGGGAAAGAGGTAGAGAGCATCCGCACCTTCGAGGTCGAGACGCAGCTCTCGACCGAACGGCTCGACGAGGTCTACATCGTCTCGAATGTCTGCGGGAAGGAGGCTTCAGGCATCTCGATGCTCGATTTCATCGACAAAAACGCCATTCTCGTATGCCACAACCTCTCGTGGGCACTCGACCGGATAGAGGCCGTCGCCTCGGAGTCGCTCTCGGAGCAGACCCTCATTGCCGAGGAGGGCGACCGCGACGCCATGAAGAAGATTATCGACCCTGCGGCCTTCCGCCAAAAGGCGCTGTCGTTCCGCCGCATCGACTACGGTACCTCGAGCGAGGCGAAGACGCCCGCCGTCATGCGGTTCGACTGCGCACCGCAAGGGGTCTACCACAAGAATTTCGACCTGGTGAGCCAGTCGTTCTCCCAATTCATCGAGAAAAAGTACACCATCTACATCCTCAGCGACAGCGAAAAACAGATCGAACGGCTCCAGGCCATCTTCGAGGAGCGGGGCGAATCGATTACCTTCACCCCCGTGCTGAAGACGCTGCACGAGGGGTTCGTCGACAACGATCTGAAGATGTGCTGCTTCACCGACCACCAGATATTCGACCGCTTCCACAAGTATACCCTCAAGAGCGAACACGCCCGCTCGGGCAAACTGGCCCTCTCGCTCAAGGAGCTCAACCAGATAGAGGTAGGCGACTACATCGTGCACGTCGACCACGGAATCGGCCGCTTCGGCGGACTCATCCGCACCGAAATCAACGGCAAGATGCAGGAGGTTATCAAGCTCACCTACCAGAACGACGACATCATCTTCGTGAGCATTCACGCCCTGCACAAGCTGGCCAAATACCGGGGGAAAGAGGGAGAGACGCCCCGCGTCAACAAGCTGGGCAGCGGCGCCTGGGAGCGCATGAAGGAGAAGACCAAGGGCAAGATGAAAGAGATTGCCCGCGACCTCATCAAGCTCTATGCCGCCCGCAAGCAGGAGAAGGGCTTCGCCTTTTCGCCCGACTCGTTCCTGCAACAGGAACTCGAGGCCTCGTTTATCTACGAAGATACCCCCGACCAGATAAAGTCGACCGCCGAGGTCAAGGCCGACATGGAGCGCGAACGGCCCATGGACCGGCTCATCTGCGGCGATGTGGGATTCGGCAAAACCGAGATTGCCATACGGGCCGCCTTCAAGGCCACCTGCGACAACAAGCAGGTGGCGGTACTCGTACCCACCACCGTGCTGGCCTTCCAGCACTACCAGACGTTTAAGGAGCGGCTCAAGGAGTTCCCCGTGCGGGTAGAGTATCTGAGCCGGGCCCGCAAGGCATCGGAGGTGAAAGCGATACTCAAAGACCTGGCCGACCGCAAAATCGACATCATCATCGGCACCCACAAGCTCATCGGAAAAGATGTGAAATTCAACGACCTGGGGCTGCTCATCATCGACGAGGAACAGAAGTTCGGCGTAGCCGTCAAGGAGAAACTCAAACAGATGAAGGTCAACGTCGACACCCTCACCATGTCGGCCACCCCTATCCCCCGCACCCTGCAGTTCTCGCTCATGGGGGCGCGCGACCTCTCGGTCATCACCACCCCGCCGGCCAACCGCTACCCCATACAGACCGAGGTACACGCCTTCAACGACGATATTATCAAGGAGGCCATCAACTTCGAGATGAGCCGCGGCGGACAGGTGTTCTTCGTCAACAACCGCATCCCGCAACTCTACGAACTCGAGAACACCATACACCGCCTGGTACCCGATGCCCGCGTGGTCATCGGCCATGGACAGATGCCGCCCGAGAAACTGGAGCAGGCCATCATCGACTTTGTCAACTACGACTACGACGTGCTGCTGGCCACCACCATCATCGAGTCGGGCATCGACATGCCCAACACCAACACCATCATCATCAACGATGCCCAGAACTTCGGGTTGAGCGAGCTACACCAACTCCGAGGCCGTGTGGGCCGCAGCAACCGCAAGGCCTTCTGCTACCTGCTCACCCCGCCCCGCCACACCTTCTCGGTCGATGCCCGCCGCCGGTTGCAGGCCATCGAGAGCTTCTCGGAGCTGGGCAGCGGCATACACATCGCCATGCAAGACCTCGACATCCGGGGGGCCGGCAACCTGCTGGGGGCCGAACAGAGCGGTTTCATCGCCGATTTGGGATATGAAACCTATCAAAAGATTCTGAAAGAGGCGGTCGACGAGTTGAAAAACGACGAGTTCAGCGACCTCTACTACGGTGCCGACTCCGACGCGAAACCCGAGGAGTTTGTCTCGGAGTGTACCATCGAGTCGGACCTCGAGGTACTCTTCCCGGCCGACTACGTGCCGCAGGAGTCGGAGCGCATCTCGCTCTACCAGGAGCTCGACAACATGGAACGCGAGACCGACATCCGCCAGTTCTGCGAACGGCTCGAAGACCGCTTCGGCCGCATCCCCCACGAAGCCATGGAGCTGATACGCATCGTGCGTCTGCGGCGGCTCGCCAAGCAGTTGGGTATCGAAAAGGTGGGGCTGAAACAGGGGCAGATGTACCTCTACTTTGTCTCCGACGAACACGTGGCCTACTACCAGTCGGCCGCTTTCGGCCGCATACTGGCCTACCTGCAAAAGAACCCGCGCCAATGCAAACTGCGCGAGATAAAGGGTCGCCGTTCGCTGGCCATCAAGGATATTACTTCGGTGGAGTCGGCGGTTGCGGTGCTTGAGGAGGTGCTGCAGACCGATCCGGTTTAGCCGCCGTCGAACCGGCCGCACGCATCGTACCAAAAGGTATTCCCCACATCTCGTCGGGGTGATGCCCGGCCGTAATCAAGGCGGCATTGATGTAGTCGCGGCTCGAGGGATTCTGGAAAGGATAGAGCCCGAAGGTAGGCATGATGGCCATGTAGTGCTCGAAAATCTCCGATTGAATCGACTCGTAGCTGGCCCAATCGGTGTTGGTCGAGAAGCAATAGAGCTGCAACGGCAGGCCGTTGTCGGTCGGGTCGAGGGCCCGCACCATCAGGAGCATCTGGCTGCCGATGAACTTGTGCTGTTGCAGATAGAGGGTCATGTAGGCCCGGAAGAGACCCAGGTTGGTCTCGATGGTTCCGTTTACCAGCCCCTCGCTATTCTGGGTATTCTCGACGATGCCCCGCTGCTGCTGAGCCTCCTTTTTCTCGATGAAATCGCGTAAAATCGCCACCTCTTCCTTTATCTTTTCCAGGAACTCGGGCGTACAGAATTTCACCGTGCTGATGTCGATGGTCAACGAGCGCATGATGCGCCGTCCTCCCGCATCGGTCATGCCCCGCCAGTTCTGCACCTCGCCCGACACCAGCGAATAGGGCGGCAAGGTCACGATTGTGTTGTCGAAGTTCTGCACCTTCACTGTGTCGAGCGACACGTCGATGACGATGCCGTTCACACTGCCGCCCGGCACCACAATCCAGTCGCCGTTGCGAATCATGTCGTTTTGCGAGAGTTGTACCCCGGCCACAAAGCCCAGAATACTGTCTTTGAACACCAGCATCAGCACCGCGGCAAAAGCACCCAGTCCCGTAATGAGCGCCATGGGCGACCGCTCGATGAGAATCGAGACCGACACGATTACCCAGAAACCGGCCAACAGCCCCCGAATAATCTGAATCATCCCCTTCATGGGACGGTTGCGCAGGGCCGTACGGCTCGAATAGATTTCCCAAAAGACCGACAGTTGCGTATTGAGGGAGAAGACAATCACCCCCAACACATAAATCCAGCAGAGTTTCTCGATAAGTTTCAGGAAGGCCGGCGTGCCGTGAAAGGCAAACGGCAACAGCGACAGGATGACCAACGGCGGAATGATGTGCGTCAGTCGGGTAAAGAGGTGCGCCTTGACCAGCCCCTTCATCAAACTGCCGCCCCGATAGCGGGCCACGAGGTGAATCCCGTAAATCACGATGGCCCGCAGAATGCGGCCCACCACAATCGCAATGACAAAGACCAGCAGACTGTACACAATCTGGTCCCACACCGGCGAAGGCTCGCCGGTGAACCGCTGCAACAAATCCGACACCCAGGCCATGAGCCGGTCGGCTATCTCGTACGCTTTATTCATCGTTTCCGTTTTTTTCTTCTAAAAACGCCGCATCGGCTCGTAGGGTTCACCCCACCCTCACACAAAAAAAGGAGCTTCTCCCCAAAAACGAGAGAAGCTCCATCTTCATAAAAAACTAAAAGCAACTACCGAACGACTACTTTGTAGCCATTGACTATGTAGAGCCCGGCAGGAAGGGTAATCTCGGTTGTGCCCCGCTCGACCTCGGCCTCGCGCACCAGTTGCCCGGTAACGGCATAGACCTGCACGGTCGTCGCCTCGGGAGCCGATACGCACACGACACCTTGCGCCCCATACACGGCCAGCGATTCGGCCCGGCCGGTCTGTATGCCCGAAGGGGTCTTCACATAGGGCTCCGACTCGTTGCCGGCGGCATCGATAGCCGTCACCACAAAGTAGTAGCCCGACTGCGTGCACGACGACACGTCGGCACTCGTCTCCCAGGTAATCTGCTGCAGATAGGTCGACTTTTCATACGTGGCAGGACTGTTGACCACCCGGCTGGGCACATAATAGAGGGCATAGCGTATGGTCTCGTCGGCCCCGGGTGCCTGCCACGAAAGGGTGTTGCCCGAGAGGGTTATATCGGTAATCCGGGGGAGCGTTTGGGGGGTCTTCCACGACATGAGCGGAGTCAGGGCGGGCTGGGTAAACTTCTCCTCGGCCAGATAGTCGGCCAGACCATAGCTGAAGAACTGGGTCGTGTTGAAGAAGACATGGCCCGGAGCCCCCAGCAGGTCGGTCGACCGGTTCATGTCCACCTCGAAACCGCACTCTTCGGTCCCCTGAGCAGCCGTAGCGGCTACCGAACGCTCGACCATCGAGAGGTTGTCGTATTCGCTCTCGGTGATGCGAAGCCGTTGCAGGATGCTGCGGCGTTGCGGAGCGCTCTGTGGCATGGTCGAGATGCGCATGCTCGAGTAGAAGTGGCGCCCCATCACCTCGGCCACTCCGGCCCACCAGGGCACCAGCGTCTTGTAGCCCCAGGCCCGGGTGTTGAAGATGGGCCAGTAGCATTGCGGCGAGATGTAGTCGATGCTCTTGGCCTTCAGCCAGGCCACCCCGTCGCAATAGAGTTGCGAATAGGCGCTCGTGCCGCCGCTCGTGTTCAGGTAGTCGATGCCGTAGGCGTTGGCCACGCTCTGCGGACCGCCCCAGATACCGAAGGGCCCAATACCGAATTTCACGGTAGGCTTCGTCGCCTGAATCATACTGTATATGTCGGCCATCAAGGTGTTTACATTCTCGCGACGCCAGTCGCCCACATCCTTGCCGGCCGGTTTGTAGAGGCTCTGCGAATAGGCATCCTGGTTGGTAGTTCCCTCGTAGGGATAGAAATAGTCGTCGAAGATAACGCCGTCGACGTTGTAGTGGGTGATAATATCCTCGATGACATCGACCAGATAGGCGGTCACTTCGGGATTGCCCGGGTCGAGGATATAGCTCGACGAATACTCGAGCAACCACTCGGGGTGATTCTTGCGGATGGGGTCATCGGCCCCGTGCATGTTCTTCACGCTCTCGTAGCGGTAGGGATTGATCCAGGCATGCAGCTCCATGCCCCGCTTGTGTGCCTCGTCGATAGCAAATGCCAGCGGGTCGTAGCCGGGATCCTTGCCTCGCGTGCCGGTGAGGTATTGCGACCACGGCTCGTAGGCCGACTGATACAGCGCATCGCACATGGGGCGCACCTGCATGTAGACGGCATTCATGCGGGCCGCCTGCATGCCGTCGAGTATCTCGACCAGTGCAGCCTGCTGCTGTGCGGCCGTCTGAGTCGATTTGGGCCAGTCGATATTGCTTACCGAGGCCAGCCACGTAGCCCGTAATTCTCGTTTGGGCGATTCGGCCACGGCCGAGAATAAGAAAACCGTAGCCAACAGGATGAGGAGCAGATGTTTTTTCATGTTATTTTCAGCAGATTGGTGTGCAGGACAAAAATACACCGAAAGCGAGAGATTCATTCACTCTGTTTTACTAAAATAAAATAAATAACATTTAAAATACATTTACACGCTCTACCCTGCCATCCCATCTACCACACGATGAAAGAGCGAAATAAGCCAAAGATTCCTTATCTTTGTAGAAGATAGGATGCGGCTCGACATAGCCAAATTTGAAAACATGGTTTTCATTTGTCTCTGCACTCTCCTTTCACTATCTTTGTAGAAGATAGGATGCGGCTCGACATAGCCAAACTTGAAAACATGGTTTTCATTTGTCTCTGCACTCTCCTTTCACTATCTTTGTAGAAGATAGGATGCGACTCGACATAACCAAACTTGAAAAACAAGTTTTCCCGTTTGTCTTTGCTCTCACCTTTCACTATCTTTGCAGGGACTGCCCGAACAGGTCTGCAACAAGAGGGAGAGCAACGCCCCTAAGAGCTTCGATAGCTTGCAGTAAATCAGACGATTGTCCACTCATCAGCCTGTTCAATGCCAGTCTTTAGGCACGAATTATAAACAAAACGACACAATAGAATGAGTTTACAATGTGGTATAGTCGGGCTGCCCAACGTGGGCAAATCGACTCTTTTCAACAGTTTGTCCAATGCCAAAGCGCAATCGGCAAACTTTCCGTTCTGCACCATCGAGCCCAATGTGGGAGTGATTACCGTTCCTGACGAGCGGTTGAACAAACTGGCCGAACTGGTTCATCCCCAGCGCATCGTCCCCACGACGGTCGAGATTGTCGACATCGCCGGCCTGGTGAAAGGGGCCAGTAAAGGTGAGGGTCTGGGTAACAAGTTCCTCGCCAACATTCGCGAGACCGATGCCATTCTGCACGTGCTCCGCTGCTTCGACGACGACAACATCACACACGTCGACGGCTCGGTAAACCCCGTAAGAGACAAGGAAATTATCGACTTTGAGCTGCAACTCAAAGACTTGGAGACCATCGAATCGCGCATTGCCAAGGTGCAGAAACAGGCACAGACCGGCGGTGACAAGGCGGCCAAAATCGCCTACGAAGTGCTGAGCCGCTACAAAGAGGCTCTCGAGCAGGGCAAACCGGCCCGCACGGTCACCTTCGAGACCAAAGACGAGCAGAAGATTGCCCACGACCTCTTCCTGCTCACCAACAAGCCGGTAATGTACATCTGCAACGTCGACGACGCCAGCGCCGTATCGGGCAACAAATATGTCGATATGGTACGCGAAGCCGTCAAGGACGAGCATGCCCAGATACTGATTGTAGCCGCCAAGACCGAATCGGAGATTGCCGAATTCGAAACCTACGAAGAGCGGCAGATGTTCCTCAACGAAATCGGCCTCAAGGAGTCGGGCGTATCTCGCCTCATCCGCGCCGCCTACAGCCTGCTCAACCTCGAGACCTACTTCACCGCCGGACCGCAAGAGGTGCGTGCCTGGACCTACCTGAAGGGGAGCAAGGCTCCGCAGTGTGCCGGCATCATCCACACCGACTTCGAGAAGGGCTTCATCCGGGCCGAAGTCATCAAGTATGACGACTACATCACCCTCGGGTCGGAAAACGCCTGCAAAGAGGCTGGAAAGATGTATATCGAAGGCAAGGATTATGTGGTGCAGGACGGCGACATCATGCACTTCCGCTTCAACGTGTAAGCTGCGTTGATTATCTACATACAACAAAGGCGATGAAATTCGATTTCATCGCCTTTGTTGTATCCGGTATACAGGACTCGGGAGAGCTCAATGCTTCCCGGTGAGGTTCAAAATCTGGCCATAGCGAGCCTTGTCGTTGAGTATCGAGCAAGCCTCGGTCAAATCCTTGTCGTCCTTGATCGACTCGATGATTTCGCCCTTCTGGTGGTAATATCGCTTCACGATTTCAATCGAGAGCAACTGGCTTATCTCGTCGCGGAAAGTCTCCAGGTCGCGGTCCAGGTCGTGATTCAGACTGGCTTCCAGCGCCTCGAACTGCTTCTGGGTCTTCTCGTCGAAGTAGCCCTCGAACTTGGCTACCTCCTTCAAGTCGGAGAGGATGCGTTCGCTCTGCTTGTCGTATTTGAAATTCTTCGACTTCACGAAGGCCTTAAACTCGTTATAGACCGAGTCGGGCAATACGAACTCCTTGGCGGGGGCAATCGTATCGTGACGGGCGGCGTATTGGTTGGCAAAGTCGAAGAAATAGAAATCGCGCATCAGGTAGTAGCCGATGTTGCCCCGACGCTCGACCGAAGTCTCTACATCGGGCTTGATGCCGCCACCGTCGCGCACAATGCGGCCGTGAGCCGTCTTGAACTCGTGCGTGAGACTGTCGGGGATACGGGCCACGCTGCCGTCGGGGTTGCGGTGCGAATAGTCGATAGCCTGGATAAGGCGGCCGCTGGGGATATAGTAGCGGGCAATCGTCACCTTGAGCATGCCATTATAGGGCAATGGACGGGTAGACTGTACCAGCCCTTTGCCATACGAACGCGAGCCCACGATTACGGCCCGGTCGAGGTCTTGCAGCGAACCGGCTACAATCTCCGACGACGAGGCGGTACCGCCATCGATCAGTACGGCCAGCGGTATCTTTTCATCGACCGGCTCTTGGGTGGTCTTGTAGATCTTGTCCATCTTCTTGTTGCGTCCCCGGGTCGAGAGCACCTCTACCCCTTTGGGAACAAACAGGTTGACAATCTGCACGGCCTGCTCGAGTATACCGCCGCCGTTGCCTCGCAGGTCGAGCACCAGCGAGGTGATGCCCCGACGCTTCAGCTCTTGCAGGGCCCGTTTCACCTCATCGGCGGCCGAGTCGGTAAAACTGCTCAGGTAGATGTAGCCCACACTGTCGCATACCACATCGTAGTAGGGTACGGCGGGCATCTGTATCTTTTTGCGGGTCAGGTCGAAGGAGAGAAGCCCCTCGACACCCGGCCGCTCTACGGTCACCTTCAACTTGGTATTGGCCGGACCTTTCAGCCGTTCGCTCACCTTCGAGCTGCTCCAGCCGGCCACCGAATCGTTGTTAATCATCACAATCTTGTCGCCCGGGCGCAGACCGGCCAATTGGGCAGGCATCCCTTCGTAGGGTTCCGATATGTAGACCGCCTTGTCGCGCTCCATAATGAGCGAACCTATGCCGGCATACTCGCCGGTGGTAGAGAAGAAGAAATCGTCCTTCTCCTTCTCGGGGATATATTCGGTATAGGGGTCGAGCCGGCCCAACATGGCATTCACCCCGTCGCCAATCGCCTTTTCGGCATTGATGGTATCGACATAAAAGAGGTTCAACTCCTTGAACAGTGCATTGAATATATCGAGATTACGCGAAACTTCGAAATCCCTCCGATCCGATTTTCCGGCCGGTGCCGCACTCACGCTCCCTGCCACGAGGGTCAGCGCACAGGCGATTCCTAAAACCAAATGTATTTTTCTCATCACTCTCTGTTTTGTCTTAGCTTTACGAAGATAGTCAATGCGACCGGTCCCCGGCAATCAAGGCGGCCACTTTTAACTTTATTTCATCCCATATCTCATCGCTCATCTTGGTACCGATTACCTTGATGACCCGGCCGGCCAACAACGAACCTATCTCGCCGCAAACATGCAGCGAGCAGTGTTGCGACAGGCCGTAGAGGAAACCCGAAGCATAGAGATCGCCGGCCCCGGTAGAATCGATGCGTACCTCGGGCGTAGCCGGTACCTCGACAATGCTATCGCCGCAACCAACGAACGACCCCTGCGCACCGCACTTGACCACCGCAATCCTGCAGCAGCGGGCCAGTGTCTCGACAGCTTGCCGCGGCTCCTCGCCCGTATAGGCCATAGCCTCCTCTTCGTTGGCAAAAAGGATGTCGACATAGTTCTCGACCAAAGTACGGATGATGGCGTAATTCTCTTTCACGACATTGTAGCTCGCCATATCGAACGAGACCTGCAACCCCAGCTCCTTGGCCAGTTGCACGGCCCGCAGAATGAGGGCTTCGTCCTGTACCAGATAGCCCTCGATGTGAAGCAGGTCGTACCCGGCAAACATCTCGGGGGTAAGCTCGTCGGCACTCAGCGTAGAGGCGGCACCCAGAAACGTACCGAACGTACGTTCGCCGTCGGGGGTAATCAGGGTCATGGCACACCCCGAAGCCTGGTCACTCTCAATCAACGAAGTTTTCACCCCGTTACGCTCCATATCTTCACGGAAGAAACGCCCATAGGCATCGCGCCCGATCTTGCCGATGAAACCACCCGACACACCCATACGGGTCACACCCGATACGGCATTGGCAGCCGAGCCACCCGAAGCCAACGTGGTTTCCAGCCCTTCGAAGACCGCCATGATTTTCAACAGACGCTCCTCGTCAATCAGTTGCATACCCCCTTTCAAAAGGCCCATCTCCTCGAAACACGAGTCGGAATGCAAACGTGCCAGCACATCGGTCAGTGCGTTTCCCAATCCTACTATCCTCATTTGCGGAAAAATTTTTTTTGCAAATATATTGCATAATTGGAAATAACCCATTACTTTTGCATCGCATTTTTAAGGAATGACATCTTCTTCAGTAGCTCAGTCGGTTAGAGCATCTGACTGTTAATCAGAGGGTCGTTGGTTCAAGTCCAACCTGAAGAGCCAAACATTTTGAAACACCTATTCTTCAGTAGCTCAGTCGGTTAGAGCATCTGACTGTTAATCAGAGGGTCGTTGGTTCAAGTCCAACCTGAAGAGCTTCCGGAGAGTTCGTTCACAAGACGAACTCTTTTTTTCACCCCAAAAACAATGAATTATGGACGATTCAAACCCGCGAGCGAACAATAGTATTCACCTCTCCCTGGAGAGCAAGTAAGGTTTGAAGGTCAAATTTTGCGGGCTCCTCTTGGGATACAAAACAAGAAAGGAGCAACGCGATGAGAAAATATCTCTTTTGTGAAGCCGGTTTCGTAGAGAAACCCAATTGGCTGCCCAACTGCTGGGTAAACGTAGAGTGCCCCACGCAAGACGATTTCGATTTCCTGGAAAACGATTTGAAGGTACCCGCTTCGTTTTTACACGACATCGCCGATACCGACGAACGGCCGCGTATCGACAACGAAGGCAACTGGCTGTTGACCATCCTGCGTATACCTATTGTCGAACGCAACAGCACCATCTCCTACACCACCGTGCCCATCGGCATCATCACCAACAACGAGATTCTCGTTTCGGTCTGCTACCGCTCGACCGACATGATTCCCGATTTCATCGAGCATACCCGCCGCAAGGAGATTGCGGTGCCCAACAAATACGAGTTCATTCTGCGGCTCATCTACTCGTCGGCCGTGTGGTACCTCAAGTACCTGAAACAGATTTACAACGAGGTGAGCTCGGCCGAAAAGGAGCTGCAACGGAGCATCCGCAACGAAGACCTGCTGCGACTGATGAACCTGCAGAAGTGCCTCGTCTACTTCAACACCTCGATTCGAGGCAACGAAATGATGATCAGCAAACTGCCCAAGATTTTCCACGAAAAGGACTATCAGAACCCCGAACTGCTCGACGACGTGATGATCGAACTGCGGCAGGCCCACAACATGGTGAATATTTACAGCGACATCCTCACCGGCACGATGGATGCCTTTGCCTCCATCATCTCGAACAACGTGAACACCATCATGAAACGCATGACCAGCCTCTCGATTGTGCTCATGGTGCCCACGCTCATCGCCAGCTTCTACGGCATGAACGTCGACATTCACATCGAGCAGATACCGCACGCCTTCTCGCTGATCGTCTTCTTCTCGATACTGTTGTCGGCCCTGGCATTCATTATCTTCCGGAAAATCAAGTGGTTCTGACCGGTATTCCCGACGGGTGGACGGTGTAATCCCCTCCCCCGTCACCCCCTGTTCAACAACCGTCACCCCGCTGTGACCGATATACCTGCACGACGATGAAAACCCAAACGCTCTACATCACCGACCTGGACGGGACTCTGCTCAACGGCAACTCCGTGGTTTCGCCCCGCTCTACCCAGATTATCAACGACCTGCTGCACAAGGGCATGCGATTCACCGTGGCTACGGCCCGCACACCGGCTACGGTAGTCCCGCTGCTGCAACAGCTCGACCTCGATATTCCGGCCGTGCTCATGAACGGGGCCGTGCTCTACGACATCCGTCGCAAACACTATATCCGGGCCAACGGATTCACCGACAACTCGGCCCTCAACTACATCGACCTGCTCGAGAAGCGCGACCTGGTGCCCTTTGTCTATCGCATCGACAACAACAAGCTGCACGTCTTCCACAAACCGCTGTCCAACGAGATGCAGCGCGAATTCAAACGTCAGCGCGAGAATACACCCTACAAGGATTTCGTACCCGTCGACCGCTACGCCGAGCCGCTGCTCGACCGGCCGCCGCTCTTCATCCTGGTCATCGACCGGTTCGACCGCCTCGAGACCGCAGCCGCCGAGATAGGCCGGGCCGGACAATGCAGCATCTTCTGCTACCGCGACATCGTAGACCCCAGCTACGGCAACCTCGAAATCTACCCGCAGGGGGTCTCCAAGGCATCGACCGCCCAGCAGATTGTCGACCACCTCAACCCCTGGGAGGTGGTGGCCTTCGGCGACAACCTCAACGACCTGCCCCTCTTCCGCATGGCCGACCGGCGATATGCTCCCGAGAACGCCATGGACGAGGTGAAACGGCAGGCCACCGCCATCATCCCCGACAACAACCACGACGGCGTGGCCCGTTTCCTCTACGACGACTATCTCTAAACCCGCTCCGTTACAGATAAAATACAGATAGTTTACAGATAAAACATAAGCCGTAAGAGACTCACTCTCACGGCTTATATGTATATACTCTTTTAAAGTCCTACTTTTGCTTATCCACAGCGTCGCCACCGTGGGTAGCCGCCCCTTCACGAGCTGCTTTCTCAGCCAGCTCGGCATCGAGTTGGGCCCTCGACTTACTGGTCGTTACCACATATACGCCCAGGAATACCAGCAGAATGGCAAAGCCCTTCATCACGTCGAAGCTGTCCATGCCCCACCAGATGGCCAGCAACGAGGCCACGATAGGCTGCGTGTAGTTGTACATGCTCACAATCGTCGGGCGCAACCGCTTCTGCCCCACCGAAACCAGCATGTACGACAGGAAGGTGGCCCCGAATATGACAAAGAATAAGTCGAGATAAATGGTGCTGTCGAGCTGGGCAAAGGGAATGCGCATCACCTCCGACCCGCCGATAGGCAGACAGCAGATGGTCGCAAACAGAAACATCCACTTCATCAAAGTCACGGGCGTATAGCGGCTGATAAGCCCCTTGAATGCCACATAGTAAATGGCGAAGCTCACCTCGGCAATGAGGCAGAAGAGGTCGCCCATCACCCGGCCGCCCGACAAACTGCCGCCCGACGCACTGCCGGCGCCATCCAGAATCAGAATCAGAGCCCCCGTGAGACCCATGAATACACCGATTACCTTCTTGCCCGTCATCGGCTCCTTCTGAATGAAAGCAGCCAGAATCATCGTAATGATAGGCGTCAGCGAGGCCACCACCGACGCATCGATAGGCGTCGTATAGGAGAGTCCCACCACAAAAAATCCCTGATTCAGAGTAATTCCAAACAGGGAGGCCGCAAACAGTAACAGTAAATCGCGCTTGGTCACCGACTCGCGCGGCATGAACAGAGAGGCTATCCAGAAGAAGGCAGCCGCCCCCACCATACGCATGTTGGTCAACGAAAAAGCCGATATGACACCCGTTAAAAAAATCGATTTAGAAATAGGCGACATGATTCCCCACAGGAAGTTCGCCGTAAACATGGCCGAATGGCCCTTCAATTTCTCTTTCATTTCCCACTAATTTGGGCGCAAAAGTACAAAAAGTACAAATTGTTTCGTCACGAAATTCTCCACACGACACATATTTTTTCTCGAGCCACTCCACCATCCGGCCTATCCGATTATCTTTGCAGCCGTTAACTTGTGCAGCACCTGCACACGACACATACACGCAAAAACCAGACCCATGAAACTCAACCGGCTCATCACACTCCTGCTTGTTGCTACCCTCTTCGCCACCGCCTCATACGGCCAAACCCAAACGCCCATCGACATCGCCCTGTGGCCCAACGGCGCCACCGAAAAGAATGCCGACGAGGGAAAACCCTGCGACGAAAACCAACAGATATTCCAGCCCTCGATACGGGTATTTCTTCCCGAAGGCCGACGCACGGGACGTGCCGTGGTCATCTGCCCCGGAGGGGGCTACTACACCCTGGCCTACGGCCACGAAGGTTACGACTACGCCTCCTACTTTAACCACCAGGGCATCGCCCTCATCGTCTTGAAATACCGCATGCCGCACGGTAACCACCGGGTGCCCTTGTCGGACGTGTGCGAAGCCATGCGCGTGGTCAAGGCTCATGCCGGTGAATGGGGCATCAGTCCCGACGACATCGGCATCATGGGCTTCTCGGCGGGAGGTCATCTGGCCTCGACCTTTGCCACCCACTACCCCACCGAACTGAAACCGGCCTTCCAGATACTCTTCTACCCCGTTATCTCAATGGATTCGGCCATCACCCACCAAGGCTCTCGCGAGAACCTCATCGGCAAAGAGCCCGACCACCAACTGATCGACTACTACTCCAACGAAAAGCAGGTGAACAACGAGACACCCCGCGCCTTCATTGCCCTGTCGGACAACGACTATGGGGTACCCGTCGAAAACAGTATCCGCTACTACATGGCGCTGCACCAGCATCGGGTACCGGCCTCGCTGCACATCTACCCCACCGGCGGACACGGCTGGGGCTACAACGAATCGTTCCGCTTCAAACAGGCCGTTCACGCCGAACTGGCCGACTGGCTGCGGTCGTTCTGAGGGAGGGGGAGAGAAGACAGAATCCAACAAAAAAGAGGCTGCAACCCTGCGGTTACAGCCTCTTCGATCTTGTACCCAGAGTCACGAATACTACACATGAAAAAATTCTATACCATACTGGGATCCTCTAAAGAATTGACTAAAGTTCTTATAATCAGGAAGAATCTCTAAAATGTAGCAGTAGAATTTATTTGGAGCAACAATAAAATAGACAGTTACAACAGGAATAAAAGAAGAATAGAGAAATTAATATGTAACTTGATAGTTTACGACTCTATTCTCCCGATTATCAATTAAATTGTATATCTTTGTCAGTGGATTGAGGAAACTCCTTCCAAGGCATATTAGAAGAAGCGTTATGCTTATCTTGTACTTGAAAACGTAGGAAATTTTCAATCTGAATACAAGGATAGCATAGTGGTTCTCACGAATATAGCGTGAGCTGCTATTGTTACATCTGTATTCAGGGTTTCCTACGACCTTCAAGTAAGAGTGTGGCATGCGGTTCACGCTTTCTTGTTTTATCAATAGTATAAATGAGCATATGAAGAAAAGTGTTTTCAAGATTTTAATTGGCGCATTATTGATTGGAGTTATTGTGCTGTTTTTGGGCTGGCAATATTATTCATTGAAAAAAAATGAATATAAGCAACAACTTGAACGTGTTATTGATGATAAATATCTGGAGGGCAAAAACTCTATAGGCGCGTTCTATTACTATGATAATAGCCTACATGAAGATTCAATAAGAATAGAAAAAGTATCTAGTTTTAATTTTGATAAACTTTCGTGGATGACAGTGTCCAAGGTTTCATTTTTTGGTGGTTTACGTTTTAATCATACCGATATTATAACAAAAATGTTAACCTGTGGTGAATATAAATGGTTTGAGTTTGAGAACTGTGCAACAACATATAGTCCTTTTATGATTATTGTTAAAAAGACAGATTATGGATATGATATCATTGGAGAATACATATTAGGAATTGGTCTAAAACATTCATATCCAGATCATTTAATAACTAAAACATCTTATAAGACAAATTTAGGTAAACTCTCTAATTACGAAGATTTTATTATGCATAATTATAAAATCAAAACTAATATGATAGACTCATATATTAATAACCTATTTGAAGAAAAATATAAGGATATAACAATACGTAATGAAATTACTCAAGAAAATAATGGATTAAAAAGGAATATTAAATTAGATATGCTTGAAGACTTGGTCATGAAAGGAGCTTGCCCTGCTGATTCCAGTCTATTCTTTAGAGTTAATAAATATTTTGAGCTTAAGTTTGACGATAATTTCACAGCAATGGGAAGCAATCCAATTATTTGGCAAACAGGAACATATGGGAGTTATAGTCAAACGATTTTTACCCAAACTGTTACAATGCATTATTCTATTCAAGAAAATAAAGGAGTATTAGAATTAGAGTATAAAAAGAAAATCATAATTGCCTTACTTCTTGTAGAGGTCATTTATTCCCTTGTATTAATTGTAAGCTATAGGATTAAACGACTAAAACTCAAATAAATCAATGAAGAAGATATTTTTATTATTAACAAATTTTATTATCTATACCCATGGTATTGCACAATGTTATGATGAAAAAAGAACCTATGATGTTATTGGATTGGCAAAAGGGAACGAAATAAGTGAATGCCTAATCAAAGGGTTACCTTTCTTATTAATAGGCTTATTTTTACTTTGTTATAATATTAAATATTCCCAAATAGCCAAGAAAGAAAATAAAGAAGAAAAAGGAAGTTGGTCGGGATGTTTAAGTTTAATATTGATTGGTATAGCTGTATTAATAATGCTACCATTATTAGCATGGATTGAGGCTATTCTTGTTAGCATTATTAGTATATTAGCCGTATTAGGAATCATTATTCTTATTTGGGGATGGATTAAAAAGTGATTAAT